>CAKZPJ010000521.1 GCA_937138955.1 uncultured Flammeovirgaceae bacterium
ACCGAACTATTGGGTGCCGCCTGAATGCTGTGGTACCCTACAGCATCTAAAAAGATCCAAGTAGCTCCCATATCGATAGAGTAATCAGAGCCGGTAGTGCCCACCGCTACGTAGGCATTGGCATCCGGTAAATACGCTACGCCCGAGCGGTAGCCCTGAGGCGAAGTGATAGCTGAGTACCAAGTACGCCCCCCATTGGCAGTGTAGGCCGAATTTTTGAGATTCGAGTTAGGGTTCTGATAATCGCCACCGACGGCTACCCCGCGTAAGGTATCTACAAATGCCATAGAAAATATTCCTTTAGACGGAGTGCCCCGCGCCAACGGGCTACGGTTAACCTCCCACGTTTTTCCACCATCTAATGACCGAAAAATACGGGCATCTGCCCCGCCTGTACCAAACCATACGCAGTTACTACCTTGAGTAACAATATTGGTACCACTAGCGGCAAAGCCTCCTTCGCCAGCGTGAGGCCGAGCGGAACGGGCAGGAAGCTTTACTGGCATCCAACGCTGCCCACCATCGGCAGTACTTAATAGCGTAAACTTCTCATTTATAGGATCGCCCATTACAATGCCCCGTTGCTCGTTCCAAAAAGCCATACCATCCATAAAAATATTCGGTAGCGTATCTTCTAACTGCTTAACCCAGTTACTTCCCCCATCTTCAGTTCTAAATATGTATGCCGGGCTGCCCGCCGAAAGCACGTAAGCAGTTTGATCGCTAAACGCTTCAATATCCCGAAAATCAACTGAATCTGTATTTGGTATTCGCTTTTTTTCCCAGGTCTGCCCTCCATCTACCGTACGAAGTATTGTGCCAAACTGTCCACTGGCCCAAGCCACCTCACCACTTACCACACTCAGCCCCCGCAAGCTGGCTGAAGTACCCGAATCTTGGGTTTCCCAAGTTGGTGAAAAAATGCGACGTTCGTTTGAGTTACATCCTAGTAGAATGAGCCCTCCCAAAATGACTACCCAAGTCTTAATCCTCATGGCTGCGAAGATACACGAAAAACTTCGGGGTTAAAGCACCCAGTGTCATAGTTCTTAGTATTAGTGGGGTCAGGTGTTTAAGTGGTTGTCACGGCTCATTTAAAGCTCTTCATCTGCATTTTAACACATATAACCCAGTACTAAGCTCCTGAACATCTCTATTTCTGTATCAAAACCGTACACCACCTGTCACAAAAACAGACACTTCGTTTAATGAACAATTAGTAATGTGCGATTAACAATTTAGTAATCAGTCACTTACAGATAATGTTTTTTTTGGAAGAGAAGTTGCCACCACAATGTGCAGTTAGCAATTACTCATTGTTCACTTTCATTGATAATTGAAAAAACTATGCTTCGCAACTACTGGAAAACAGCTCTTCGTACCCTCTGGAAACACAAAAGCTACACCACGATAAATGTGCTGGGTCTATCTTTAGGTATCACTTGTAGTTTATTGCTATTCCTGCTTATCCGCTACCAGCTTAGCTTCGATACCTTTCATGCGAATAAAGACAACATCTATCGTCTTGTTCGTGAGACTGTAAGGCAGGGAGATACGGACTACACTCCAGGTGTTCCTACTCCTTTTCCCGATGCCTTTCGTACCGATTTTCCCGAGGTTGAGAAGGTGGTATCTATTTCTTACTTCCGCCAAGGACTCATTACGGTTGATAGAGGTGGTGGGAATCAAAACTTTTCAGAAAATGAAGGCCTAGCTTATGTAGAGCCTACTTTCTTTAATGTCTTTAATTGCCCCATCATCGCTGGAGATCCACTCACCGTTCTTAAACAACCCAACGAGGCGGTCATTTCGCTAAGCCTGGCTCAAAAGTATTTTGGTACGAATAGCCAGCCAGAAGAATTACTAGGCCAATCTCTTCGCTTGAACAAGGAAATAGATTTAGTAATCGCCGGAGTGATGGAAGATCATCCAAAGAATACGGACTTTCCGTTTACGATGATGATCTCCTATGCTACCGTAAAAGACGAGATGCTGGAAAACGGTGGGTGGAACAGTATCAGCAGCGATGATCAATGTTACATACTTCTTGCTGAATCACAATCGCCTGCTTCTATTCAAGCGCAATTACCGGATTTTTTAGAAAAATACGAAGAAAGTAAT
>CAKZPJ010000522.1 GCA_937138955.1 uncultured Flammeovirgaceae bacterium
TGAATATGATTCTGGACGATGGAGGTGACTTAACGAATATGGTACTTGATCGTTACCCGGAAATGGTAGAAGGCGTTCGAGGAATCTCGGAGGAAACCACTACTGGAGTGCATCGTCTGTACGAGCGCATGAAGAAAGGAACCTTGCCTCTGCCGGCAATCAATATCAATGACTCGGTTACTAAATCTAAATTTGATAATAAGTACGGCTGTAAGGAATCGTTAGTAGATGCTATCCGACGAGCTACTGACTTGATGTTAGCTGGAAAAGTAGCGGTAGTTGCCGGTTACGGCGATGTAGGAAAAGGTTCGGCTCAATCCCTACGCGGGGCGGGTGTGCGGGTAATCGTTACCGAAATTGATCCAATTTGTGCTCTTCAGGCTGCAATGGATGGATTTGAGGTAAAGAAGATGGATAACGCCATTCCTCGTGCTGATATTATTGTGACTGCTACAGGAAACAAAGATATTATAGCTGACCGGCACTTTGAGCAGATGAAAGACAAAGCTATCGTTTGTAATATTGGTCACTTCGACAATGAGATAGATGTTGCTTGGCTGAAGGAAAACGCTGAGCGCGATGAGATTAAGCCTCAGGTAGACTTGTACAAAATGGCTAATGGCAATGAGGTTATTTTGCTAGCCGAAGGTCGCTTAGTAAATTTAGGAGTAGCTACTGGTCACCCTTCGTTCGTAATGTCTAATTCGTTTACCAATCAGGTGTTAGCGCAGATTGAGCTATGGAAGCATAACGATAAATACGAGAATGCGGTATACATGCTGCCTAAGCATCTGGATGAGAAAGTTGCTGAGCTTCATCTAGAGAAAATAGGAGTAGAGTTAGATACGCTGTCGGAAGATCAAGCTGAATACATTGGCGTAACGGTGAATGGACCGTACAAACCTGATTACTACCGATACTAGGGTGATAAATAATGAGTAATGATTGATGATTAGTGAGTAGTAATTTTTCACTAATCATTAGTCACTATTCATTAAAAGGTTAATGTTGGCAACAGGCCTTTCTTCTTCTTCTCCTCAATCTTTTCCTGCACCGAAAGAACCTCAATTTCAGTGCGACGATTGATCTCTCTACCACCAAATTCGTCATCGTTAGAAACTAGTGGACGGGTCTCTCCGAACCCTTTTGCCTCTACTTGGGATTCGGATGTTCCGTACTGAAGCAAATAGTTGGCTACTGCTTGAGCACGCTGCTCGGAGAGCTTCTGGTTATAGCCTGCTTCACCTACATTGTCGGTATGGCCATTAATCTGAATTTTAAGATTAGGATTCGCCTTTAAAAGCTCGTGAATCCGGTCGAGTTCAGAGATAGAAGCTTCTTTAATACTAGCTTTGCCGGTGTCAAAGAAGATATTCTTCAGAATAGTTACCGAACCTACCACTGCTTTATCTAAGCGAATAGAGCGCTTAATTTCTTTTTTACCTTGTAGCTGATCTGTTCCAAAGTTGGTAGAATAAAATAGATAGCCTTCGGCTTCTACGGTAAGCCCAAAGTTTTCCCCTTCTGGAATAGAGATTTTAAACTTACCAGTAGTAGCATCAGCGTACTGGCGATCAATTACGATATTCTTGCGGTTGTCCGATAAAACAAGCTCGGCAAAAACCGGTTGCCCCGAACTAGCATCGGTCACCTGACCAACAAACAGCGTTGTGTTTTTAACAGGAGCTTGGGCTGCCACTGGTTTAGGAGCTACTTTCTTGGGTTTCATATTAATTACATACAAATCATTCCCTCCTAAACCGTCTTCCCGAGCGGTAGCGTAATATCCGTAAGCATTGTCAGCCGAAGTAACAAAATAAATATCATCTTGGGCAGTATTAATTGGATAGCCCATATTGATAGGGGTAGTCCATTTTTCTTGATAATTTCGGCTCTGAAAAATATCGTAGCCCCCCATACCCATATGCCCTTTTGAACTAAAAAATAGGGATTTTCCCGAAGGGTGAATGAAAGGAGCATCTTCGTCAGATTCAGTATTTATTTTTGGTCCGAGGTTTTCGGGAGGGCCCCATTCGCCCCGGCGATCTTTTCGAGATACATACAGATCGAATCCACCAAAGCCACCGGGACGATTACTCGAAAAATACAGTCTGTCGCCTGCCTGATTTACTGAAACCGATAACTCTCGATAGGGTGAGTTGACATGCTGGTTTAAGGGAAACGGTGTTGACCACTCTTTGTCTTGGTAAGTAGAATAATAAATATCGCCGTCTCCTTCGTCTACGTAGATAAATAGTGTTTTTCCGTCGGGTGAAATAGCGGCTCCACATTCATGATAGTGGGTATTAATGTTGGTGCTAATTTTTTTCGGAATGAGCCAATCACCTTTGTGCCTTTTAACAATATAAATATCTTCGTAGTAGTTATCGTCGTAGGCTTTTCTACCCCCGGTTGAACCTTCTCGGCGCGAAGTAAATATGAGCGATTTACCGTCAGAAGTGATTAGCGGAGCATAGTCTTGATTGTTAGAGTTTAATTTTTTGAGATTACGAATTTCTACATTTTTGGGGTTATTCACATATTCTATTCCAATGTTACACTGCTGAATATGACGGTCTACGGTATACGTATTCTCTGCATTTTTGCGGTAATAATGGAAATACTCTAAAGCTTTCTCAAACTTTTGATTGTATTGATAGGCTAGTCCTAAGTGAAAAACGAGGGTAGAAGTTGAATCTTGGGTGTTTTCGTAGACTTCTTCTAAGAAGGGCATAGCGCGGTGCTTATACCGACTTTTTAGGTAGGCTAACCCAATTTTATAGGTAATAGCGAGGTTATTCGGAGATTTTCTAGCGGCTTCTTGATAACGATTGGCTGCTTCGTAGTAAAAGCCATGGTCGTAGTATTTATCCGCGGTCTTTAGAATTCTTTTTATCGACTGCGCCCAGGATGCCCCTGATAAAGAGCAAAATAAACAAAGCACTAATACTCGAAATATGAATAGCACGCTAGATCATTAACCGTTTGAGTAAAAGTACTATAGAATAGTGTGTTTGGAGAAACATTGTCGCTCAGGGTCTGACAATGTAGGTTTACAGGAAGTATTACTTTTTATTGCGATCATATTATTTTTTATGTAGATAGTAAGCCTCATATTTTTGCGTGACGAAAAAGTTGAGGCGCAACATTTTCTGATTGGTTTTTGTACAAGCCGAAAACAAATGTGACTAACTATAATTAATTTTGAAGCTTAATTCATTGTTATGGCGAAAGTTTATAATCCTAATTTTTACCACGCAAGGCACAACAAAACGCTTTATTCGGCTGAAACCATCGTTAAGATTATATCGGATATAGTTACCCCAAAAAGCGTGGTTGATCTGGGTTGTGGGGTAGGTACATGGTTGGAGGTATTTACTCAATTAGGAGTGGAAGATGTTTTAGGACTGGAAGGTCATTGGGTAGAGGACGAGAAGATAGTAATTCCCCTTACCAAGTTTAAAAAAGTGAACTTGGAAGACAAGCTCACATTAGACCGAAAGTTTGACCTGGCCATATCGCTGGAAGTGGCCGAGCATATCAACGAACAGTACGCCGAGCAGTTTGTTGAAAACCTAACCAATTTGGCACCGGTAGTCATGTTCTCAGCCGCTATTCCATTACAAGAAGGAAAATTCCACGTTAATGAACAGTGGCCGGATTACTGGAAGACAATTTTCGAGAAAAAAGACTACTTATTGGTTGATATAATAAGGCCAAAGGTATGGAGCGATGAGCGTATTGAAATGTGGTATGCACAAAATACGTTTGTATACGTAGACAGAAACAAAATAGATGATTATCCCCAACTAAAGGATCATTACGTACCGAACCCACCGTTATTATCGGCCGTTTTGCCTAGGTTTTACGAGTTTAAACTTAGCAAATATCCTATTGGCCGAGCCATTAAAAACAAGATAAAAAGAACATTCTAATTTCTTCATCCAAAAGTGAGCACAGCGAGTATCTCCGGGGTAATAATAACCTTTAATGAAGAACGCAATATCCGAGCCTGTATTGAATCACTTCAGCCGATTGTAGACGAGGTGGTCGTTGTCGACTCCTACAGTACCGATAATACTGAAAAAATATGCTTGGAGATGGGAGTTAGCTTCTACCAACATGCGTTCGAAGGGCATATTGAGCAAAAAAACTATGCGATGAGCATCGCTACCTACGATTATGTGCTTTCATTAGATGCCGATGAACGCTTGTCCGAGGGTATGATTGAATCTATTGAAAGAGTGAAGGAGAACTGGGATGCAGACGGATACGTATTTAATAGACTGAATAATTACTGTGGTGCCTGGCTCAAGAGAAGTTGGTATCCCGACAAAAAGCTACGGCTCTGGGATCGTAATAAAGGCCAATGGGGCGGAACCAACCCGCACGACAAGGTCGTTATTGAGAACGGAACAGTAAGAAAGCTAAAGGGAGACATTCTGCATTATGCTTACGAAAATCTCGAAGAACACTTTGAGCAGATAAAGCAATTCGCCATTATCGCCGCCAATGCAAAATACAAAAAAGGTAAGTCGGCTAACTTTATTATACACGTATTACTGAACCCCGCGTACAAGTTCTTAAGGCGATACGTATTTAAGCTTGGCTTTTTGGACGGGTATTATGGGTTTATTTTCAGCGGACTGGCTGCTTATCTCAATTTTATGAAATATCTAAGACTTTGGGAGTTGAATAGAACCAATGGAAAATCAAAGTAATATCGAAGTATCAGTGATTATTGCTACCTATAATATGCCCGAGTGGCTAGAAAAGGTGCTTTGGGGCTACGAAAACCAAACCTATAAGGATTTTGAAGTAATAATTGCTGATGATGGCTCAGGGGATGAGACCAAAAAGGTTATTGATAAATTTATCGCTAATGATAAATTAAGTATTCAACATGTATGGCACGAGGATGAAGGCTACCGAAGGCAAACAATTCTCAATGTGGCTATTACGAAAGCGAGATATGATTACATTTTGTTCACGGATGGGGATTGCGTACCAAAAGCCAATTTTCTTCAGACCCATATAGCCCATGCGACGAA
>CAKZPJ010000523.1 GCA_937138955.1 uncultured Flammeovirgaceae bacterium
GATTCGTAGCTACCATCAGCATCGGGGCGAAGGTCACCGTAATATTGCGCTGATTCCTACTTCAGCCCACGGAACGAACTTTGCCAGTGCCGTGATGGCAGGAATGAAGGTGGTGCTGGTAAAGTGCGACGACCACGGCAATATTGATATAGCTGATCTACAGGAAAAAGCCGAAAAGCATAGCGAAAATCTGGCATCATTGATGGTTACTTACCCTTCTACCCACGGAGTTTTTGAAGAAGATATTCGGGAAATATGCGCTTTAGTACATCAGCACGGCGGACAAGTGTATATGGACGGAGCAAACATGAATGCCCAGGTTGGATTAACTAGCCCCGCGAATATTGGGGCAGATGTCTGTCATTTAAACTTACATAAAACCTTCTGCATTCCGCACGGAGGTGGTGGGCCGGGCATGGGACCAATCGGAGTAGTTGAGCATCTGGCACCTTATCTACCGAAAAATCCGGCAGACTACACCAATGAATTTAATGGATCTATTTCTGCCGCACCTATCGGTAGCGCCAGTATTCTACCTATTTCCTACGCCTACATTGCTATGATGGGTGGAGAAGGGTTAACTCGGGCTACGCAAATTGCTATCTTAAATACTAACTACATTAAGTTTAGATTAGAGGGGCACTATCCAGTGCTGTATACTGGAAAAAAAGGACGTAGTGCCCACGAGATGATTATTGATTGTAGAGAGTTTAAGAAAGCAGGCGTAGAAGTAACGGACATTGCCAAGCGACTGATGGACTATGGTTTTCACGCACCTACCGTGTCTTTCCCGGTAGCGGGTACTATGATGATTGAACCTACCGAGAGTGAAGGTAAAGCTGAGTTAGATCGCTTCTGTGATGCGATGATTGAAATCCGTCAGGAGATTCAGGATGTGGAAAGTGGTCTGGCTGATGCTCAAAACAATGTGCTCAAGAATGCCCCACACACGATGGCGGTAGCCACGGCCGATAGTTGGGAGTATCCGTATTCCCGTGAAAAAGCAGTATTTCCCCTAGCGTTTGTTCGGGAGAAGAAATTCTGGCCATCGGTTAGCCGAATTGATGATGCCTACGGCGACCGTAACCTCATGTGCAGTTGCTTACCTCCGGAGGCTTACGAAGCGGCGGAAGCCCAAGAAACTACGGCAATGGATGCGGTTTAGGTAGGTATATTCTTTGTCTCTGATAGTTAGAAGAAGCGAATAGAATGTAAGTTAAAGTTGGCATTTCCCGTTGACTTTACTGCTTGATTCACTAAATTATAGGTATGGTTACCAACCTATTTTTTAGCCATGAAATATTTGCTCCTTATTTTCCTTACTATCTGGGTTCAGTTAGCTGCTTTTAGCCAGATAACAATCAAAGGTAAAATTCTTAATTATTCGGGAGACGATAAGGTCTACTGCCATACCACTCAAGAAAACATCTATACTCCCTACTGGGAAGAGTTTTACCCTAAAACCAATGGCGCTTTTACTATTAAGTTTGAAAACCAAGGCTTCGGAACAACTACCGTTAGCTTTCAAGGGAAGAACTACCGCTTCTTTCACGATGCTGATTCTGAGATTTATTTTGAGATCGATCAAGATAAGATCCCAAATAATAAGCGTAGACTGGCGTACTGGAATGACTCCATCAAACAAGTTGCTACTAAACAAATAGCGGGCAAGTATCAATCCATTAATAAATTCTACAATAAGCAAGTTAGAACAGCATACACAACCACTAGATCAGTTAGTGGAAATTATTATTCCCAAATGGTCTACCAAGCGAGCACTCCCGAAGCGGTAGATCAACTGCTAGATTCGCTGATGCAAATAGAATTTAGTCAGATCGAAAGACTACCTATTAATTTGGATTTAGAAGACCCTTTAGCCGATGAAAAGACAAGCGAGATAAAAAGCTTTTTAAGAAACGAGGTAAGGGCTTTTTATGGTGCTATCTTCCTCAATGGTATGTTTCTAAAACGGAAAGAGCAAGTTACTAAACTGAGTAAGGACTCTACTGCTGCGCGTGATATTTACAACCGGAGGTGGGAACAGATGATCGAGGATTTCGCGTACGAAGCCGTTAATGATATTGAGCCGATAACTAGCTCCCCTGATTATATTGAGCTAATAGAGTCGCTGGATGTTACCTTGGGATCTTACCAGGAATATTATTATAAAGAATCGGATAAGACGATGGATGAGTATGTAGTGGATCATTTGTTAAATATTGATACACTACTGTTTAAAAGTGGAAAAGCAGCTTATGCTCATGCGTTGTCAGGAGTACAAATGTACTTAATGAATCAGGTTACCTACTCTCCCATATTGCTAAGTGCAATGTACGAGTTGCAGGAGCGGCATCCTGAATCTAAACTACTGAAGCACTATGATCCCCTCGTCACCAAGTTGGAAGATTACCTGCGGGTTTCTCAGGGTACATTTAAGGAGGGAAAGATTATCCGAAAAAATTATGATTCGTTTGACGAACTCATGTCCCGGTTTGAAGGCAAAAATGTATTGCTGGACGTATGGGCGACTTGGTGCGGACCTTGTATTCATGAATTTGAAAATAAGGAGAAACTTCAACCACTGCTGGATAGTGCACAAATTGAACTTCTGTACGTATCCGTAGATCGGCAAAGCTGGGCTGACCGCTGGAAAAACAGCATCAAGTATAATCAACTCAATGGTTATCACTACCGAGCTGATAAGGAGTTTATTGTAGATATGTGGGATAAACTTGGCGGACACGAAGGCGCTATCCCTCGCTACGCCCTGATTGATAAAAATGGCGACATTTTCTTACATACTGCTGCCCGCCCCAGTGAAAGTGAAAAGCTAGTGGCTCAGATCAATGATCTTGTTTTTCAAAATAAGGAGTAAGCGTAAATTGCTTTTCTAGTACTTGAGCGGCAGGTTCATAAACTGATTATCTTCGTACAATGAGTTTTATATCGCTAAGAATTTTGTAGGTTTGAGATTGTTCTATAACATCTTAAAAGAAGCATTTAACTTTATATCCAAACCGGACCTACATGAACAAGCTATATTGTATAATCGGCATATTACTACTTACTGCCTGTGGTGAGAATAAGAGAGCTGAGAAAGAAGTAGTCGAATCGACCAAAATTAAAACTCTAATCATTGATGGGCAGAATAACCATTACATATGGCCTAAAACTACCATGATGATGAAGGATTACCTAGAACAAACTGACCTGTTTGAGGTGGAGGTTCACCGGATGGACTCAGTGTGGCTGGGTGTTAAGTATAACGAAACCCGCCCTATGCCTTACCAAGGCTACATTGAGAAGTATCCAATAGATTCAACAGCTTACGGCATATCGCCTGATCCGATACAAACATCAAATTTTACGCTGGACTTCAGCCAGTACGATGTGATTGTTTCTAACCTTGGTGCTTCTTCACCCGAGTGGCCCGAAGAGACTAAACGAGGTTTTGAAAAGTACGTGGCGGAAGGTGGCGGGTTTGTCGTTGTCCATGCGGCGAACAATATCTGGGGTGATTGGTCAGAATTTAACAAAATGATTGGGTTGGGAGCCTGGGGAGGTCGGGATAGTGCTACTGGCCCTTATGTGTATTATACCGATGCGGGCGAGCTGGAAAAAGATTATTCGGCAGGAATTGGCGGGTCGCACGGGCCGGAGTTTGAGTACGTAGTTACTTCGCGAGAGCCAGAACATCCAATTATGAAGGGGCTGACCACCGAGTGGCTTCATACCCAAGATGAGTTATACGAACGTATGCGAGGTCCCTTCGAGAATGCTACTATTTTAGCGACCGCTTACTCTGATGAGGAAGGGAATGCCCCGCCGTGGAACCCCGAAGTAAAAGGCTTAGGGCAACATGTGCCGATGATTATGGCGATTGACTACGGGCAGGGGCGGGTCTTTCATACCGCCCTGGGTCACTTTGATTATTCCATGGAATGCGTAGGGTTTATCACTACACTTCAGCGAGGCACTGAGTGGGCAGCTACAGGCGATGTCACGCAAGGTGTTCCCGAAGATTTTCCTTCCAAGGATCAAACTTCCTCCCGTCCGTGGAATAAGTAAAAAGGGGGTAGATTGGTTATGATAGATCGGCCTATCTAACCATACTTCTC
>CAKZPJ010000524.1 GCA_937138955.1 uncultured Flammeovirgaceae bacterium
GTATTGTAGTTGCCCCCGATATGTTATACACTCTATTCAAATGACAAGAAAGTTAAAGGAACCTGAGAATATCATTTATCTAGTTGTGTTGGCAGTAGCAATCATATTCGGTACCAAGAAGTATGGTTGGATACCCATTTTACGTACAGCAGGATTGGTTATTTTCTTGACAATAGCAGTCACCAATACTATTGAGGGGGTGCACGACATTTTTGCAATAGTCAGTTAGGATGACAGATAAGGTCTTTAATACGCTTCCACTGCCCGCTTTTGTTCAGGCATCTTAAGGTTGCCATCTGTTGAGCACCCCGAATTGTCCACCGTTGTCCAGAAAGCTTCATGCGGTGTTGTATCACATGGCGATGGGCGGCTTCCATCGGTCCGGAACCGATCAAGAAGTTCTGATCCCGATACGTTTTATAGCGCATTCTATGCACATTGTTCTCATAGTAGGTGAGCAAACTACGCTGTAGTTGCCGGGCTTTTCCTTGACAAGACATCAAACTAACGTTAGCCAGTACTATCTCGGCTTGGTCAGCGAAAAACAAGTATTCTTGTTCTTCTATCCACTCTGAACGCTTGGTAGGGTTTTTAATCGCTTCTATAGCAAACTCGCAAAGTTTTTCTTTACAATGATAGTAGTCCAGGATTTGGACACTATTGGGGTAATGTGTGGCTACCATATTCCATATCCAACGTGCCCCGTCAGCGATCCAAACCAAGTTGGGCAGCGTATCCGTGACAGGTAACAATTTATTGTAAAAGGCGCGATGACTACCCAAATGAGCGACATAGTTGGATTGGTGAATGAAGTTACGCTCTTCACTCTCTGACAAATGATCGTGAGCGGCAAAGATGCGCGCTAGCTTCAGCTCCCTCCAATCATCCTCTCGCGTAAGCACCATGCCCCCATCGGCCATCGCATAGTGTTGACCACTATCTTTGGGGCGTAGTGCATCAGCCTCTTGGGCTTGTTGCTCTTCAGCTAACTGAGCATAGCAATGGCATAAACGTTCTAGCTGTTTGGCCGTCACGCTACTGCCCGTAAGTCTTGCTATACACTGGCTGGCTTCTTCAAATACTTGTGCTTGTCCCATATATAAGCACTGCTCTTGCCATACCTACTTTGCGGCCGCCGCCTTTAGGTTTGTAGCATAGTTCTGGTACAAGTATTCGCGGCGGCACCAGAGTGAGTCATATTGCTAACAAACAAATGAAGAAGCTACTACATATGGCTGCTCTGGCCGTCATATCAAAGAAAGGACAGTTAAAGGACTACTATGACCGAAAAGTAGAGCAAGGGAAAAACAAGATGTCCGTCATAAACGCGGTTCGCAATAAGCTCATCCATCGGGTTTTCGCTTGCGTCCGAGACAACCGAAACCGGGTCGCTGGGCGATATGAAATAAGCTCTAATCGCTCTTACTCGATCCCTATAAATTGCGGTTGGAATTGCCTGAGCAATTAAAGCTTTGTTCCGCAGAAAGGTTGCTGGCTACTAGGCTATCGGGCGGTTGAACGTAGTTTTAGCCGGTTGAACGTCTTATTCTTATCTGGAATATTCATCTCGCTATTTTTTGTGACGAATAACAGCAATTAACAGCCATTAAGTTCTTCTTTACTCACCGTAAGTTAAAAATTAAAGCCAAAATGCAATCCTGGCTCGGCATTAAATTTAGACCACTTATCGTCTACTTGTTTGAATGACTCGGGCATCTCGGTATGGAAAGGACGATGGGTAACCGCAATAGAAGGTTCTATAAACCAACGGTCTTTAAAAAGTTTAATATGGTACCCTAATCGGTACGTATTGAATATCTGAAAGCCGTTATCAATCTTATTTTCGTTTTCATCCATAAAAGACTGCCAGGCATTCATTACGTGAACGCTGGTGTACAGACCTTTCCACCAAAAGCGTTGATAAACCAGCGCAAACCCGTATTCCCGGATGTATCCCGGAAACTCTTCTTCGGGAGCTTCAAATGCGCTATTGAGGGGCGATATACCCAATGGCCAGGCGTATTTCCAGGTTTTAAGTTCTAGCGACACCACGTCTTTGCCGGTTAGGCGGTAGCCCAAATTAAGCTGCACAAATTCAGGATTATTTGATTCGGAGAAGTTGCCTAACATAAAAAAAGTACTTCCTATAAAACACTTGCGGTAGGTAGTATCTTGCGGGGCGTATTGGGCTTTAAGTGATAATGAACTGACTAGTGCAAAAAGCACACTGAGTATGATCAATTTTCTTCGCATAATATTAATTTGTTTTATGCAAAGATCGTGGGGCAGTGACCAAAAAAGCGTTCACTTAAGGTAATTAATGAGTCGCCGCTACTATTTTTTTTCAGTAATTCGAGATCGTAATCGGCTTAATGACTGGGGGGTGATGCCGATAAAGCTGGCTAACTGGTGCTGCGGTACCCTTTGTATCAGATCTGGGCGATTCTCTACTAGATCTACGTAGCGTTCTTCGGGAGAGAACGTCTTGAATTGGTCGAGCGAGAGTTGAGATTTTGCTAGCAACTCTTCGGAGAGAATGCGGCAGAGCGTTTCAAATTTGGGAAACTTCTCAAATATCGTTACTTCCATATCAGGATTGGCTACTGTCAGGATGCAGTCTTCTACGCAAGCGATAAAGTACTCCGAAGGCTGTTTAGTAAGAACACAATGAGGTGTGAGACCTTCCATCTCCGTATAAAACGCAGTCGTCTTTTCATTTCCGTCTACTACGTAATACGTTCGTAAACATCCTTTCAACACGAAATAACCATCATTAGAAAGTTGCCCTTCACTAAGTAACACTGTTCCTTTCTTAAAGGAGCGGAATATATCCAGAGACACCAGTGCGCTCTTTTCTTCCTCGGAAAGAACAATGTATTTGGAAATAAAGTCAAAGAGTATGTTTTCCATGGTTGGAGTGGTCGTTCAGTCTACGGCTGATTTTATTTGCTGTACGAGTCGAAACTACGCGCTTAGTTACTATTGCAAGAGGCATACCATTTATTACCCATACTTATGAAATTCAGTATTTAAGTTCCGCCCAAAGCTTACTAGACTTAGCATCTACCACATACATCCATTCCGTCCCCCATTTTCTGCCAGATGCTACGTATATATCCACTTCATTGGGCCGCTCTGATTCACTTAAAAGATCAAATCCCTGCAGTGTCTCAGCTACCGATGAAGTGCTGGAAAGCTCAAACTTATTCAAGTCTATAATGCTGTTCAAAGTATAGACTGAAATTCGGGTTGCTGATTGTTTGTCGTAGTAGCAGTTCACAAAACTAACTTCAGGAATATCAATACCCGAATGAATTTCATATGTATCAATTACCAGTTGACTACAGTCTGTTGAGTTAACAAATGTTAGATAAACCAGAACTGCGGGTACAGCTAGCATTAACAGGGCAACAAACCATAAAATCTTCTTTTTCATAGTTGGTATGTTTTTAGGGTAGTATACTGGTTACTGAGTTACTTATCCGTGATTTTTACTGACCATTCTTCTTCTATCAATAAAAAAACGCGTCCCCGTGTTCTAACGAAAATAATGATTCGGAGAATAATACGGCAAAATCTAAATCGCTACCACCCGTAAATTTTCCAGATGCAGCTGAACCAAACAAATAAAGCTCGGCCACCTGATTTAATTGGCAAATAGCGGTAAGTTTTTCCGTAATTATTTTGATCATCGTCAAGTGTGTGAGTCAAAAAGATGAGACTATTTCATTAGATGCAAAAACAGTCTAGCGGAAAAACGTTACTTTGTTTCTGGGGTTCATCTATTCCGTCAAAGATGTATTATACCTATACATGCTCCTCACCCATTCTTTCCAAAACAGCGTTTAGTAGTTTCCGCGAAAAATATCGCTCATTGTCTATCCACGTTCCAAACTTTGGTTTCAATTCATTAATTAATCCTCTAGACTTAGCTTCTATGAGCAAGCCGAGTGAACCGATACAGTTTACTCCCATAGATTCAGCGAGAAATCGAGCTTTCTTATCATCAATCAGTAAGTAGTCGGCGTTCAGTTCTTCATACAAAATGACTGATTCTGACTCTCCGTAATCCATCAACATACCTAGTCGGTTAGGAGATTTAATACTGATGACTCTCGATTCTAAATCGACCAGAATCTCTCTTGAGAAGCTTAGGTTTTCATAGGCATTTAGTTCTTGCCATACTGCGGTGGCGAGATAGAACTCACCGAAAACTTTTTCAATTAGATCAATACATTCTACCAAGGCCAATGATATCAATGCTCCGGTATCGGCTATGACTATTTTCATGAATCCTTTAGTTTGGCAGCGTCAGCGAAAACCTCTTCAACGGAGGTATTCACTATCGGAATATTATTCTTTGCTAGTGCTTTCTCAAATTCATAGCGATTTACCTCCGATAGCTGTATGGCTTTACCAATTGTTAGCTTATCTTGCTGAAACAGCATAATAGCAATGGTAAGTTGAAATTGATCCCGTAGTTCTTCTTCTTTCTGATTAAGAGCAATTAGAATATCCTGGGGAATGGTGACTGGTATCGTTATATTTTTCATCGGCTTTCTAATTAAAATTGATCTCAGTGTATTATCAACGGTGAGACGATAACGAATGATAAGTATACGCGGCGTAACGATATTTATCCTACATGATCGTTAGGTACATTATTATGGGAATACCATTCTTTCCAGAGCT
>CAKZPJ010000525.1 GCA_937138955.1 uncultured Flammeovirgaceae bacterium
AAAAGATTGCGTATTTTAGAAAGCTAGAGCGGATTAATATTTCGAAGCTGAACGTATGCGTCTGATAATTTTACGCTTTCGTTTCTTTTTCATCTATTGTAATCAATCCTCCGAAGGTTTAGCAATCAATTGATTCAGGTAATCGGCGAGTGCAGTATTACTCGATGGGTTTTGCGAAACAAAGTGACGATTGGTGGTAGTATCGGTTGCTACCCACCTACTTCCTTGTTCAAGATCAACCTGTAGATATCCGTTAGTTCGTACCCTAAAGTGCTGGGTAGGTTCTTCTACGGCGTAGTAGACTGTGATTAAATCCCAACTGGGCCGCTGATCGTACAGGGTCTTTTTTTCTATATTCCACAGCCAGTCGCGGTAAGCAGTTCTAACGATGTTGCCGGGGGGAGTTACCGCCAATGATTTACCCGTCATTACATCCCCGCCTCCGCTAACGAAGTAGGTTGGGCGAGGAAAGTTGTTAGCCAGATAGTGCGTAAACTCTATCGTTTCGTTAAAAAAGAAATTCCAATCCCGAACGTAGTTGCCTTCGGGGTTGTCAGCATTGAGGGCGCCGAGGGCTACCCATTTCTTTATTTTAGTTTTCGCTAATTCGTAGCCCGAGAGATTGGATACACTATCCGGTGAAGAGGTAAGCAAATCGTACAAGCCTTTGGTGTGGCCTACAGTGACGTATACAACGCTGGTATCGGCCTGAATAGCCAGTAGTGTTCTCAGCAAATGCGTTTGTTCGGGCACGTCAGTATTCTTAATAAACCTATGGTGAAAGGCACTAGTATCTTTAGCTAACTTTTCGGCTAGCATTTTATCCACTGGATCACCAAATAGGCTATCGTAACTGGCTCCGATAGGTACTTGACTATTTCCGTAGTAACGGTTGATGGCATCGATAACTCCTACTCCGTAGGGAACCGCTCCCGAACTGTATATTATTCCAACTATTTCGGCCTTTCCCTGATTGGCATATTCGTTCAGTAAAGCTAAAGCACCCACATCGTCGCAGTCGGAACCCATATCGGTATCTAGTATGATGCGAGGAACAGATGGAGCATTTTGAGCGTGAATATTACTCCCAGCAATACTGAGAATAATAGAAAAAGCAATCGGGTTGAATGCTATCAAGATCAGTTTTACGGCTATACTACCAAGAAATTTCGGCATCATTTTTACTATCGGAATGTTTGTGAGGCAGTAGTTGCGTCAAAGTAAATGATACGGTCGTAGAGGCCAGGGTGAAAGTTGCGGTAATAATTTTCTGGCTCACCATTGAAGACGGCCCCTATTGACAAGTAGCGCGTGTCCTCACTAAAAAAGTCATTCCATTCGGTATGTTTCTGTAAGTCATTTACACCTACAGTAAACGCTGAACTATTGGTATTATGGAATACTTCAATTAGCGATTCTTCCTGAGGTTGTTCATCAATGGTATGTTCTTTCAGGCCAGTAGATTGTTCATTTTGATAACCCACCGCTGTAAAGTCACCCTTCGAGAACATAAAGCTTACGGTCGAATAATCATTAGGAAGATCCTCCAATAGATAATGACCAATTGACCCCGAGCCGTAGTTTGGGTCATCGGCAATGTGAGCATTATGAGCCCACAGAACTACTTTTTCACCCTCAAAGTAATCCAACATCCAAGCAGTATTTTCGGCCATATATTTATCTCGGTAATTCACCGAATAGTCTCCGATCGTGTTACGATACCTAACTTCAGAAACCTGTCTTGTCAGCCTTATTATTCTCATATTAAGAGCAAACTCTCTCTCTGAAGTTGCGTCTACTAAAAAGTTCTGATAGCTAACCATTGAATCCTGTAGTGCATCAACTCGACCAATATACGTTATGAATTCTTCTAGCGAGTATTCTTTAAACCTGTTTACTGAAGCAGTCTTAGCTTCTGAGAGTACTTCTTTAGCAAAGGTTAAAAATGAAGCGTTAGCAGTGAGTAGATATTGTTCGAGCAACTCAGGATGAAAGGTGTTGAACTGGCAGTCTACTCCCATATAATGCACTTTTTCTTCTTCTGGTTTTCCTACGTTGTACTCACTCATCCACTGCAACAGGTTTTGCACCTCACGGGTCCTCCACGTCCAGAAGTGCATTTTCTCAGACATTAACTGAGGAATTTCACCTTCACGTCCTTGCTGAATGGCTTCCTCAATAAACAGAGACTCACCAAAGTCAGCCTCAAAGGCAAATACTTTATAACCATGATGCTCAACTAGATATCGGAATATACGACGTTTGGCATTGAAGAACTCCGCCGTTCCGTGGGTAGATTCACCTAAACCAATAATGGGTTTGTCAGCAATCGGGTCAAGAAAAGTGAGATCATCATCGCTCCAAACCAGCGGATTATTGTCCAAAGGCGCTAACTCCTGCTCTAGTGAGGATAGTAGAGAAACTACTTCCGGATCAAGCTTTACTTCGTCATCCGGTTGGCAGGAGAGTAAAAGTACCAACAGTAGATACCAAGAGCATTTGCCACAGAACCGTAGCGGTTTCAGATTGCGTATCATAATTGAGAGATTATCATTAACTACTTTAATATAGCGATTTCTCAATCAAACCGATAGCTACGGCTGTAGATTTTCGGGCTTACTTTCTAGCATAAGCTACCTTTCCATCTACAATGGTATAATCCACTTTAGTAGTTAGAATCTCATCTTCGGGTACTTGCATAATATCTTTAGAGAAAACGGTAAAATCCGCCAACTTACCCACCTCGATTGAGCCTTTAATGTCTTCTTCAAACGCTCCGTAAGCCGCATTCCAGGTATAGGTTTTCAGGGCTTCCTCACGACTCATACGCTGCCCAGGTTCGTAGCCTCCCTCAGGTTCACCCGCTAGAGTTTTACGGGCTACTGAGGCGTAAAAGCTGGCAAGAGGATCAACCGGTTCTACCGGAGCATCGGTGCCGTTGACGATAATGGCTCCCGACTCAATTAGCTTGCGCCAGACGTAAGCTCCTTCTTCAATACGTTCTTTCCCTAACCTATCGATTGCCCAAGGGCGATCCGAAGCCATATGAACGGCTTGCATAGCGGGAATCACGCCCAGTTCGCCAAAGCGAGGAATGTCGGTGGCACTGATGTGTTGGGCGTGTTCAATACGGTAGCGGTGGTTCTCGGCTTTCCCCGGTAACTGCTCAAAAGCTGCTTCGTACTGATCGAGTACCTCCCGGTTGGCCCGGTCGCCAATAGCGTGGGAGCAAACCTGAAAACCGTGCTGAAGTCCCTTCAGAGCAATATCACCAATAATGGGCACCGGAGTAGTTTCATGACCATGTTCGCCGGGCATATCGGAGTATTCTTCTAAGAGCCACGCTCCCCGCGAGCCCAGGGCCCCGTCGGTATACAGCTTAATGCTACGAATGGTCAGGAAGTCATTACCTAATCCTATCGCCGGACCCTGCTCGTAGTATTCGTTCAGCAAAGTGCTATCGCGACCGCTAAGCATGGCGTAGAGCCGTACCTTTAGCTGACCTGTTTTGGCGAGTTGCTGGTATAACTGCTCAGTTTCCTGCCCGATACCCGCATCGTGAAAACTAGTGATTCCGTGAACTAAGCATTCCTCCATTGCCAGTTCGGCTGCCCGCTTTAGTGACTCCGGGGTTTGATCGGGAATGTGTTGAGTGACTAAGCCCATCGCATTTTCATTGAATACTCCGGTGGGGTTACCCAGTTCGTCGCGAAACACTTCGCCTCCGGCTACTTCGCCAATCTGGGCTCCTTCCTGCTTAATATTCATCACCCCAGCTAGCTCCATTGCTTTTTGGTTGGCAATAGCCGCATGACCGCTGGCGTGGCGCAAATATACTGGGTTGTCGGGAGCTGCTTCGCTGAGTAGATCGTGCGTAGGAAAACCGTGTAGCATCTTAGCAGGTAGCGAATCCCATTTATCCTGATGCCAGCCTCGCCCCGTAATCCATTCGCCGGGCGGGGTTTCTTTGGCGGCCTTCGCCACTTGAGAGGCAATCTCTTCAAAGCTGCGTACTGCTAAAAGGTCTAAGTTCATTTTATTCTGGCCTACTCCTAAAAAGTGAGCATGTCCCTCAATAAGACCGGGAGTCATGGCTTTTCCGGCTAAGTCTAGCACCTCGGTTTCCTCATCAATCCATTTTTCGGCTTCGGCATTGCTGCCAACAAATTTGATTTTACCGTCTACCACCGCTACCGCCTCGGCCTGGGGCTGGGCTTCGTTAACGGTATAGATCGTTCCATTATGGATGACCAGATTAGCGGGAGTCTGCTGCTGGCAACTTAGGGTAAAGAAGAATAATGAGAGAAGAAAACAGTATGATAAGATTCGTAGCATGATGAAGTATTAGGCAAGTAGCGGTTGTAAGTGTGCAAAGTTATAATTCGTCAGTTGCCACACAAGTAATAATTTTAGCAATAATAAATTCATCCACATAAAATATTGCTATCATTGATCTTATCGCACTTTTAGGGAGAAATAGTTAATCAGTTATAGATTAATATTTTGCTTCCCAGCACGAAGATCAGTTTGCTTACCCTGCCAGTGGAAACTACCGGACACCCCCTCAGGCAATGCAATCTCTGCCTGAATGCTGCTTTTCCCCTTTCGGTTTAGCTTGACGCTAATTGTCCCCTGCGGATGGGGCATTTCCCCCTCAAATTCGGTTTCTGCCACCAGCTCATCATCGAGGTAAA
>CAKZPJ010000526.1 GCA_937138955.1 uncultured Flammeovirgaceae bacterium
AGGTACTGGAGACATTAAACGATCACGACATATCTACCTCCGTGCCTATCGAGCTTGTCTCGTGGACGAATGAAGAGGGAGCTCGGTTCTCACCCGCAATGATTGCTTCCGGAGTTTTCTCAGGTAATTTCACCCTAGACTACGCTTACTCTAGAACAGATAAGCAGGGGCGAACCTTAGGCGGAGAACTGGATCGGATTGGATATAAAGGAGCTTTAAAAGTTGGCGACCGCCCTTACCGAGCTACCTTCGAACTGCATATTGAGCAGGGACCCATTTTAGAAGCTGAGCAGAAATCGGTAGGCATCGTAACGGGGGTGCAGGGTATCCGATGGTACGACCTAACCCTCACGGGGCAGGAAACCCACGCGGGCCCATCTCCCATGCGCTACCGCCGCGATCCGATGATGTTAGCGTCTAAAATACTACCCCTAGTCTACGGTATCGCCGAGACTTACCAACCAGAAGCCAGAGTAACCATCGGCTACATCGATGCAATGCCGGGAGTGCGAAACACCGTACCCGGATCGCTAACAATAGCCATTGACCTAAGACATCCGGATGCTGAAACACTGGCAAATATGGATAGTGATCTCAAAGGTATTGTACGAGAACTAAATGGAGAACACGAAGTAGCCACTGAACTTGAAGAAGTGTGGCATTCACCACCCGTGAAGTTTGCTTCGGAATGTGTTGACGCGGTAAGAAACGCTACGGAAATCTGTCAGGTATCGGCCAAGGAGATCGTCAGCGGAGCAGGTCACGATGCGGTGAATATTGCCAAAGTTGCTCCCACTAGCATGATTTTTATCCCTTGCAAAGACGGTCTTAGTCACAACGAACAAGAGAGCATCAAACAAGAAGATGCCATTCATGGCGCAAACGTTTTGTTGAATGCGGTGCTACAAATAGCCTCTAGCAATAAAGTAAGTGAAGGCATAATATCGAGTAACGCATGACGGAAAACAAAGCAAAATACCAACATTTAGCCCCAGAAACTCTTGAGTTTATAGGTTCCCCCCGCAAGATGCTCATCGATAACGAATGGGTAGCCAGTAGCTCGAAGGAAACGATCAATACTATAAATCCAGCCAACAGCACCGTGCTGACAAGCGTGCCCTCCGCCAATGAAACTGATGTTGATACTGCAGTTCGGGCAGCAAGAAATGCCTTTAATAACTACTGGAAGAACGATGTAAGCCCCGCTCAGAGAGCCAACCTGCTTTTCAAGCTGGCGGACCTTATGGAACGGGATACCAAGGTGTTAGTGCAATTGGAGACGCTGGATAATGGCAAACCTCTGGAGAAAGCTGCCTTCGACATAGAAGGAGCTAGCAATCACTTAAAATATTACGCCGGATGGGCTACCAAAATTGAGGGAAGCACCGTGCCAGTTGACTCCGGTAAATTGGTCTACACTCAAAAAGAGCCTTTGGGAGTGGTTGGGCTTATTGTACCTTGGAATTTTCCACTGATGATTGCCATGTGGAAATTAGCCCCCGCTCTAGCTTGTGGTAATTGCTGTATTCTTAAACCGGCTGAGCAAACCCCGCTCACTGCGCTTTATCTTGGAAAACTTATTATTGAGGCGGGCTTTCCGGCTGGAGTGGTCAACATTGTCACCGGAGGGGGAATTCCTACTGGGCAAGCGATGACCCAGCACATGGGTATTGATAAGATTAGTTTTACTGGATCAACTGAAGTGGGACGAAGCATATTAGAAGGAGCCGCGCGTAGCAATCTTAAAAAAGTTAGTCTGGAGTTGGGGGGGAAGTCGCCGAACGTCATTTTTGATGATGCTAATCTGGAAGAGGCATTGAATAGCTTGCCTTGGAGCAGTTTTTACAATTCAGGGCAAGAGTGTACGCTGGGTTCCCGGGTATATGTTCAAGAATCCATTTTCGATAAAACGTTAGAATTCCTAAAGAAAAAAGCGGCAGCGATGACCATCGGCAACGGATTAGACAATCCTGATCTGGGTCCGATGATTAGTGAAGAGCAATTAGAAACAGTCATTAACTATATTCAGGTAGGCAAGCAAGAAGGAGCCACGCTAGTTTATGGTGGAGCACGTTGTAACGGATCTTTATCCTCCGGTTATTTCCTAGAGCCGACCATCTTTACCACGCAAAACGAAAACATCACCATAGTGCGGGAGGAGATTTTCGGACCGGTGGTAGTCATATCCAAATTCGATGATTTTGACGAAGCCGTTCGGAAAGCAAACGCTACCGAATACGGACTCGCTGCGGCAGTCTGGACTAGCGATTTGTCTAAAGCTCATCGTTTCGCTCAGGCAGTAGATGCAGGTACGGTTTGGGTCAACGGCTACGATCTATTCGATGCCTCAGTACCGTTTGGTGGCTTCAAACAGAGTGGCAACGGTAAAGAAATGGGAAAGAGTGGCATAGACCTCTACACCCGAGAAAAGTCGGTGTGGATCGTGTTTTAAAGGGAGACCGAAGGTGATAAATAATGATTGATGACTGATGAATAATGATCGGTGAACAGTTGGCGAGGAGCTGGGAGCTTGGGGTAATGTGCAGAGAATAGTTAGCAATTAGCAATGAATAATTTCCAAAACCAGACCCCAGCCAAGTTCCAGAGCCAAAACTTGTAGCCTTCTAACCTGTAACCATTTAAACATCAAGCAATTTAGCAATGACTACACAACTACTTTCAACGGAATTATTGTCTCCAGTTTGGACGCACCTCTCAGAATTCCAAGCGGTTCAGGGAGAAGGAGTGTATTTGTACGATGCAGAGGGTAATCGTTGTATAGATTTTACTTCGGGCATAGGGGTAGTCAATACCGGTCATTGCCATCCTAGGATAGTCGCTGCGCTTCAGGAGCAAGCCGCCACTTTGCTGTTCGGGCAAATGAACTGCGTGATGCCAAAGGCTACAATTGAGCTAGCTGAAAAGCTTAATGAAATTACCCCTAATCATATCAATCGGTTCTTCTTCTCTAACAGTGGAGCAGAAGCAACCGAGAGCGCTATCAAATTGGCCAAGGCCGCTACGGGACGGAGTAATGTCGTCGTGTTTCAGGGAAGCTTTCACGGGAGAACTCACCTAACAATGGCAATGACCACTTCCAAAACGGCTTATCGCTACAAATATCAGCCTTTACCCGCGGGAATTTTTGTCGCGCCTTTTCCTTACTCATTCTATTACGGCTGGGACGAAGAAACCACAGTCAATTTTTGCAAAAAGCAATTAGACCTACTTTTTCAGGGGCAAACTGCGCCCGAAGAAACCGCAGCTATTATTATTGAACCTGTGCTAGGCGAAGGTGGTTACGTTCCGGCCCCACCTGCTTTTCTACAACACTTACGAGAAGTCTGCAATGCCCACGGCATTCTGCTAATCATCGATGAGGTACAAAGTGGGTTTGGCCGCACCGGTAAGTTTTTCTGCTTCGAGCACTCCCAGGTTTCACCCGATATCATCGTCATGGCCAAGGGTTTAGGCAGTGGATTACCAATCTCAGCCATTGCCTCTACCGAGCAACTGATGGCGAAGTGGCCCGCAGGTACCCACGGCGGCACTTACGGTGGCGGCAGTGCCATCACCGCTACGGCCGCTTTAACTACCATAAAGATTCTTCAGGAAGAAAATCTATTAGAAAATACAGTACAAAGGGGTCAACAACTTATCACCCACCTAAAGCAACTGCAAACTCGCTTTCAGATGATGGGAGATGTCCGAGGTGTAGGATTAATGGTAGCAGTTGAGTTTACCGATGATGATGGCGAGCCAGATGCAGCAATAACCGCTAAAGTTATTAGCTCTTGTGTCAATGAAGGATTGCTATTGTTAGGCTGCGGTAGCTACAAAAATGTTGTCCGGTGGATTCCGCCGTTGGTAGTCACCGAAGCGCAAATTGAAGCAGGCTTACAAATCTTCGAAAATGCCTTAGAAGAAGTGCTATAAGCGCTTATTAAATAATATCTACGTTTTATTCATTAAATTTTAAAATCTACAAACTATGAAAAGAAAGCTACGTATTTTTATTCTATTCTTTTTTATGGCGGGTATAGCCACTGCGCTGCACGCGCAGGAGATTTCCGGTACCGTAACGGATGAGTCGGGTTCGGCTTTGCCCGGAGTAAATATTCTTCTGAAAGGAACGGGTACGGGTACCCAGACCGGTCCCGATGGTAAGTACAGTATCGCCGCATCACCTTCCGATGTGCTGGTATTTTCGTATTTGGGTCAGAAAACTACTGAACAAAAAGTAGGAACCAGGACCACCCTGGATGTTCAAATGCTAGAAGATGCCGCCCAATTACAAGAAATTGTGGTAGTTGGCTACGGTAGTCAAAAGAAGAGTGATCTCACCGGGTCGGTATCCAGTATCAAAGGAGATGAAATTGCCCGACAGCCGGTAGCTAGTTTGGATAACGCCTTACAAGGAAGGGCTGCTGGTGCTCTCATAAGTTCACCATCAGGTACTCCGGGAGCAGGCATCAGTATCCAAATTAGAGGAAGCACGTCATTAACTGCTAGTAGCGAACCACTCTACGTTATTGATGGTATACCCATGATTTCTGAAGATCTATCGGATCTTTTTACGGGG
>CAKZPJ010000527.1 GCA_937138955.1 uncultured Flammeovirgaceae bacterium
CTAAGGCGATAAAATTATCGGTAGAAGCGTTTTTGTGTTTGTACTGATTGAAAAACTGCTTCAGAATAGCAAAAAACACATTATCAACTACCTTTGCTCGCAGCATATGTAGTACCCAAGCTCCTTTTTGATACGTGTTAGCATTAAGTAGCTGAAAGAGATTTGACTCGTTTGTGTCAACTACTTTAGCTTGAGGAGACTTTAAGTGGAAAGTAAAAATACGTTCTTTGTCGGACAATAGACGGGCGTTCATACTATCTCTGCCGTAAGTACGCTCAAAATAAAGATGGGTCAGGTAGGTTGAGAAGCCTTCGCTGAGCCAGACGTCAGACCAGTTTTTTTCGGAGACGGCGTTCCCAAACCACTGATGAGCTACCTCATGGGCAATTAGCCCTTCAATAGATGGTTGATCGACAACCACTGACTCGTTATAGAAAATAGCCGTGGCATTTTCCATACCGCCATACTGCGTTTTAGATTGCACATTAGCTATCTTTTGATAAGGGTAGTCCCCCAAAATATTTTGGTAGAATAATAGTATATCAGCAGTAGGAGCAAACTTTTCAAACCCTATTGTTCGATCTTCAGGATACAGCCAGTTTTCAATAACAACTGATTGATGGGGGGGATACTGCACGGCAAATCTAGCTGCACCAAAGACCATCACCTTAGTAGGAATAGGTTGAGTGATTGCCCAATGACTGAGTTTATAGCGAGATAATTTCTGGGTGTCGGGTAATAAATAACTTTCCTCCAAAAGCTTACCATTGGAAATCACTTGATAGTGAGCTGGGGCAGTAACAATAAACTCACAGGTAGCTTTATCAGAAGGATGATCGTGGGTGGGTAGCCAGAAGTGCGCTCGGTTAGGCCAGTTATCACCAAAAAAAGTGCGATCGCCGTACTGGTTTTGTTTAATAATTAACCCATCGCTGGGAATACCGTGGTACTTAATACGAAAAGTGCCTTGAGAAATACTAGGCTTAGCTTTGGGAATGCTGATATAAAGCGCATGGTTTTTATGCTTGAAGTCTACGGGTTGATTGTTGAATAAGATTTCTTCTACGATCATACCACTAAAACCGCTACAATCTAGATTGGCGAGATGTAGAATGGTCGGAGAGGACTGATTAGGTGGAAGCGAAACAAAAATACTAGCATCACCCTGAATCTCATTGGAATTATCGTGAATTGCCAAGTTAAAGACGTAGTGCAGTACATTGATTGAGGAAGTAGGAAGACTCACGGATTGTGAAAATCCGGGGCAAGAAGCAATCGCTAGTAAGAATAGCGATGTTTGTAGGGTGCAGAATTTTTTTCCCATCGTGCTTTTTTCAGGCTTTTAGCGAAATTAGGAAAGAAAGTAAAGAATTCGTAAACACATTTAGACTGGAAGGTACAACTGAGATGAAAAAATTGCTTAAATCAAGAATTATTGACCTTATTCTGGTTTCTCTATTACTACTATTGTTGTTTGTACCAAGTATTCGCTTGCCGGTAATAAGTAATGTGCAGAAGGCTATACTGCATACCGGCTTGTTTAATGCTTCATCAGAGCATACTCAATCGGATGAAACATTTGATTATAAACTTGTGCTATATAATACGGCAGGAGAACAAGTTGATATGGATCGGAAGCGAGGAAAGGTGCTTTTCATTAACGTATGGGCCACTTGGTGCCCCCCTTGTATAGCCGAAATGCCTGAGATTGCTAAACTATATGAATCAGTAGGGGATGAGGTAGAATTTTTGATGATCTCGGTAGACCAAGATCAACTAAAAGCGAAGAAATGGATAAGAGGTAAAGCCTTTCTGGTTCCGGTATACTTCCCAAGACAAATGAACGTAAGCTTATCGTACGAGGCAATACCGACTACTTGGATTATTGATCGGACGGGAAAAATCGTTTTTGAACAAACCGGAATGGCGCAATACAACACAGAAAAATTCAGATCGTTTCTGCTCTCTCTTTAGCGTTAAACTACTTTCTTAGGCGTTTCTTGATGTTGCCGAGAAAAATAGTCCTGAGCTGCCGCCCGAACTTTAGGGGCTAGCAATAGGGCTGAAATCATAGTTGGAATAGCCATTAATGCGTACATTCCGTCTACTAAATCAATCACTGCCTCTAGCGTAGCCACCGACGCAATAATAATTGTTGCCACATAAAAATAGTTAAACCAGTGTGCGCGATGGGCTCCCGCTAGATAAGCAAAGGATTTGGTTCCGTAATAAGAGAGAGTAAACAAGGAAGATAGTGAGAAAAAGGCTACACATAACAGCAACAAATATCCACCGAACTGGTCGCCAGGAAAGGCAATATTGAAAGCATCTACTGTAAGCGTAATACCTTCCATATCCGTAACTTTCCATACATCAGTCACTAATATTGCCAGCGCAGTCATGGTACAAACGATCAATGTATCGATCGCAGGGCCTAGCATCGCGACCAATCCTTCCCGCACGGGTTCGCTGGTTTTAGCCGCACCGTGCGCCATTGGAGCCGTACCAATACCCGCTTCATTGGAGAATGCGGCTCGTTGAGCTCCCACTATAATAATTGACCCAACCGCTCCCCCCAATACCGAGGTAGCAGTGAAAGCATCAGTGACTACTAAGCTAAGTGAAGGGATAATCTGACCGACATTAGCAAAAAGTATATAAACTACCGAAACTACGTAAATAGCGACCATAGCCGGAACCATACGGCTAGCTACACTCGCAATTCGTTTGATACCCCCAAAAATAACGATAGCGACTAATGTAGCTACTAGAAGTCCTATGATGAGGTTTAGGCCAAAACTTTCCTGCATTCCCATTGGAAGCAAAACGACATCTTTGATAACTCGACCTAATTGATTAGCATTCACCATCGGAAGAGGTCCCATTAGTCCGGCGACACAAAAAAATACCGCTAACGGTTTCCACTTTTTACCTAAACCTTCTTCAATTACGTACATCGGACCGCCCTGTACTTGTCCGGCACTGTCTTTTCCTCGGTACATAATGGCCAGCGTACAAGTAAAAAATTTAGTAGCCATACCCAAGAATGCACTTACCCACATCCAAAAAAGGGCGCCAGGGCCACCTACAGTAATTGCTACCGCTACTCCGGTAACATTTCCCATTCCTACGGTAGCTGCTAAAGCACTGGAAAGTGCCTCAAAGTGGCTTATCTCGCCCGGATCATCCGGATTATCGTATTTTCCACGTAATACATTAATAGCATGACCAAAGTACCGGAAGGGAAGGAAACGGGAATAGAGCATAAAAAATAGCCCCCCGCCTAATAAGAGGATGAGGAGGGGCGTGCCCCAAGCCGCGCTACTAAACTGTTCTAAGATGCTTTCGTTTTGTCTCAAATGTAAGGTAAGGATAGTTTATACAACGAGGGTTGAATATACGGATTCGTTGATTCCTCACCAAATGAGAGATTAACCGACTAGTTTTTTCCAATCGCGGTTTCGGATGGAAATATTTTGAGAAATTTTGCTATAATTATCCCAACTATCTTTTACATGATAGAGAGAGGGAAGATTTCCTGATAATAAATCTTCGTAGTCTTTACGATAAAGACCACCACCGTAGTAATAGAAAGTAAACAGGTTACCTTCTTCGCTAAAAAGCTCATGACCTAAGTAGCCATCCCAGATCTCGCTAAGAATGGTGCAGGAGATTTCACGTTTCTTAAATCTAAAGATTTGAGTATCGGCTTCCTCCTCAAAATACTCGGAATACAGATCATTATCGATAATCCACCCCAGATACATTCCAATATGAACATAAGCTTGTTCAATGGGTAGATCTCCGGGAAAGTTTCCTAGGAAGTGGGTCTTAGCGTTATCATAAATACTTTTTCCCTTGGCAGATGCTGGTGTGATCATAATTTTTTTAAACAAATGTAGATGATTAGGGGCTGCGATTTTGTGAAGTTTCTATCAATTCATTACGCTTGTGAAGTTTTTCCAGATTCCGATAAATCGTATTCAAAAACCTAGCATGCTATGAATCTAGCCAACTATATTCGCGATGTTGTCGACTTTCCTCAACCGGGTGTTACTTACAAAGATATTACTCCACTCTTGGGAAATCCTGCTGCCTACAAAGAAGCAGTGATTCAACTTAGTAATACGCTGGTTCAGCTAGGGGTTCAGAAAATTGTGGGAATAGAATCGCGCGGTTTTATTTTTGGCGCGTCATTGGCTGAACGGCTGGAGGCAGGTTTCGTGCCAGTTCGGAAAAAGGGGAAGTTGCCATTCCGGACTTTACAGCGAGAATATGAGTTGGAGTACGGCACTGATTGTCTGGAAATTCATCAAGATGCAATATTACCCGGAGAGAAAGTGGTAGTACACGACGATGTGCTGGCAACGGGTGGTACCGCTGCTGCTGCCTGCGATCTAGTGCGGCAGCTCGGCGGAGAAATTGTTCAAGTTTCATTTCTGGTTGAGTTAACTTTTCTTAATGGAAGAGAAAAAATTACGCAGTACCCAGTTTTTAGCCTAACTACATTTTAGGCGTTGCCGTAAAGCTTGAGCACGGTTTGCCGAAGTGGTGCACTGTCGGTAGAAGCCAGAAAAGAAATTGTTTCAGCAACCTGTTCGGGAGTAACCCAGTCGTTAAAGTTGGCGTCGGGCATGGATTCTCGATTAGGCGGTGTATCCAGTACACTAGGCACAATAACCGAACAGCGAACTCCTGTTTCAGTAGACTTAGCATTAATTATTTCTTCAAGCTGGAATAACAGCGACTTGGAGAGGGAATAAGATACCATAGCCGCAGCGGCTGATGGGTCAAGGGCAGGGCGAGCTCCTACCAATACAATATGTCCACCTTGATCGCTCATTTGAGCATATAACTTTTGACAACACAAGTAAGCCGTTAGAAAATTCAGGCGATACATTTTCTCCAAATCTTTTTGACTTGTTTCGGCTAGTGTACCCATAACAAAACCACCAACTAGCAACGCTGCAAAATCAACCTGACCGTAGTTTTGAGAGATATAATCCATTAGACGGCTAATCTCACTTTCATTACTTACATCAATCGTGTATCTTTCGAAAGATGGATGACCCTCAAAGTCTAACGTATCATTCGGAGTTCTAACGGTACCAACTACGGTAAAACCTTCACCTAGAAGTCGGTTCGCTACGGATTTGCCTAAAAAACCGGACGATCCGGTAACCAGAGCAATCTTTTTCTGTGACATGCCTTAATATTAGTTTTAT
>CAKZPJ010000528.1 GCA_937138955.1 uncultured Flammeovirgaceae bacterium
CTTTTTGAATTTATGGAACTTTTTGATTTAACCACTTTTAAGTGTAGCAAGCTTATTACCCAGCACTATAGCACCTCATTTACGCTGGGGATTCGTACGTTGCATAAGCGCTTTCACTACCCTATTTACGCTATTTATGGATTCGTGCGCTATGCCGATGAAATTGTAGATACCTTTCACCAGCACGATAAATCAACATTACTCAATCGTTTTGAGCGAGAGACTTACCAAGCTATTGAAGAGAAGATTAGCTTGAACCCGGTACTGCATTCTTTCCAAAGTGTGGTTAATCAATATAATATTCCTAAAGATCTAATTATTGCTTTTTTGCGGAGTATGCGAATGGACCTGGATCAACAGACCTACGACGATCCGCTGTACCATGAGTACATTTATGGTTCAGCCGAAGTAGTTGGTTTAATGTGCTTACGAGTATTTTGCGAAGGTGATGATGCGCAGTACCAATCATTAGAAGAACCCGCTCGTAAATTAGGGGCAGCGTTTCAGAAAGTGAATTTCTTACGAGATATAAAAAGTGATTACGACGAGCGAGGCCGAGTTTATTTCCCCGATGTTAATTTTAACGATTTTACGCAAACTGCTAAACAGCAGATTGAACAAGATATTCAACAAGACTTCGATGAGGCCTATCAAGGAATATTACGCTTGCCAAGTGGCTCCAAGTTAGGTGTGTATCTGGCTTACGTTTACTACCTTAACCTCTTTAAAAAAATTAAGCAGTGTTCAGCCACCCGAATTGCCGAGGAGCGTATTCGAATTCCGGATAACCAAAAAATCGCCCTGCTTATAGGTACTTACTTCCGGCATCGCTTTAATTATCTATAGTCGCTTTTCCACACTTAAACCGCACCCCGATGTTACACTTAAACGTCGATATTGACCAGAACTCAGGATTTTGCTTTGGAGTAGTTTACGCTATTGAAATGGCCGAGGATGTTTTAGATGAGTTTGGGTCGCTTTATTGCCTAGGAGATATTGTCCATAACGATGAAGAAGTCAGTCGTTTAGAAAAAAAAGGACTACGAATCATCAATCACGATGATTTGCGGAATCTTAGAAGCGAGCGAGTACTCATTCGCGCTCACGGTGAGCCACCCCGCACGTATCAGATTGCTGCTGAAAATGATCTTGAACTGATTGATGCATCTTGCCCAGTGGTACTGAAACTTCAAAACCGGATAAAAAACTCCTACGATCGAAAAGAAAAAATTTATATCTACGGGAAACATGGGCACGCTGAAGTGGAAGGCTTACTAGGTCAGACTAATCAAGAAGCAGTAGTGTTTCAACATTTAGAAGAACTGAACTTGTCTGAGGTACCTGAAAACCTAACGCTGTACAGCCAGACGACTAAAAGTACCGACAAGTTCTACGAAATAAAAGATACGCTAGAATCTTCGGGTATTCAGGTAAACGCCAACGACACCATCTGCCGCCAAGTATCCAATAGAGATAAAGAACTGAGAGACTTTGCCGGTCGGTTTGATACAGTCTTATTTGTTTCTGGTACCAAGTCATCCAACGGTAAGGTATTGTACCAAGTCTGCAAAAATCAAAATGAAAACACCTACTTTGTTTCTCGAAAAGAGGAAGTTGAATCAAACTGGTTTAACTCTAACGATACAGTAGGTATTTGCGGAGCAACCTCCACTCCCATGTGGCTCATGGAAGAAGTTAGAGATACTTTGTTGGAACTTTAGCCCTTCATCAAGCATTTGGTTAACATGAAACCTTGGTATCAAGAGAAGGGAGTCTGGATTGCAATCACCATCATTAGTTTATGGTTTTTATCGCTGAGTTGGTTACTAAGCAGCTACACTGTAAACTTTACCAGTCCAATTACCTACGGCTTGATGCTACTGCAAGCTCATCTGTATACTGGGCTATTTATTACTGCTCACGATGCCATGCACGGAAGTGTGGCTAAAAACAGAAAATGGAATAATACGCTGGGAACAGTAGCAGCTACGCTATTTGCTTATAACTCCTATAAGAAACTTTTTCCAAAGCACCATCAGCACCATCAGTTTGTCGCTACTGATCAAGATCCAGACTACCATAATGGTAGCTTTATCTCTTGGTATATTAAGTTTGCGCGAGAGTACGTTAGCATCTGGCAGATTTTACTAATGGCGGTGACTTACGAGATATTGATACGATTCTTCCCCAAGCCAAATGTTATTCTTTTTTATATTATTCCCTCACTTCTCTCAACACTGCAGCTATTTTACTTCGGAACGTACTTACCTCACCGTGGCGAGCACGACAATAAGCATCAGTCTCGCAGCCAGCACAAAAATCACTTTTGGGCATTTATAAGCTGCTACTTTTTTGGGTATCACTACGAACACCACAATACCCCGGGTGTGCCCTGGTGGCAACTGTTTAGAGAGAAGAAGGCGTAGCCCTAATTAAGAAGCTGTTTGAGTTATATTTTTTGATTTATTAGGAGAGATTTTTTTGTC
>CAKZPJ010000529.1 GCA_937138955.1 uncultured Flammeovirgaceae bacterium
ATCAATGAAACACCTTCACCCTATCACGCTTATCGGGGAGTTGGCAAGTGGAATGCCTATGATATTATTTTTAGAGCCGCTCGCTTTGAAGGTGGTGAGCGAACTGAGAAGGCAATGGTCACACTCTATTTCAACGGAGAGAAAGTGCATGAGAATCAGCCAATCACTCAGGTTTGGGGCGGCCCTAATTCGGGTATCGATGGGGGTAACGACAATGGAAAAGGCATTACTGATACTCCCGGAGGCATAAAACTACAAGCGGAAGGCCATAATGTACTCTACCGAAACATCTGGATTAAAGAGCTGGAGTTAGGAGCGGCAGATACCAATATATTGTAATTGTACCAGTGAATTGATCTTCTAACTTTGTACCTGAGCGGAAAATCCAGCTTTTCCAACCGCTTCTACAACATCATGAGCAGAACCACTTTGCAACTCAACCTTTAAAATCTTGTCGGGGTGCTTGGTATCAACGTTCCAACTTTTAATACTTTCAATCTCATTCAAGTGAGAAGTAACCGCTCGGATGCATCCGCCACAGTTAATATTTGTTTTATAAGTATAGGTTTTCATATTTTCTAGATTTTAGTGGTTCGTAAGCGCAAGCTATTCATGACTACTGAAACTGAACTCAATGCCATTGCTCCTCCGGCAATCATCGGGTCAAGTAGAAACCCATTAATTGGATAAAGCACTCCAGCCGCAATTGGTATTCCGATTAAGTTGTAGATAAATGCCCAAAATAAATTCTGACGAATGCCTCGCACGGTTTTTCGGGACAGCTTCAGTGCTTTAGGAATGGCTTGCAGATTGGAGGTGGTGATGGTCATCTTGGCTACATCCATCGCAATATCCGAACCCTGCCCCATCGCAATACTTACGTCAGCTTGCGCCAATGCTTGAGAATCGTTAATTCCATCGCCAACCATCGCTACTGTTTTGCCTTGTTGTTGCAGCTTTTCTACGCAATTAGCTTTGTCTTCCGGCATCACTTCGGCTTGGTACTGCGATATGCCTACCGCATTGGCTATTGCCTGAGCAGTTCCCTGGCTATCGCCCGTAAGCATTTGCACCGAGATACCCTGACGCTGCAAGTCGCAGATAGCACTTTTAGATGTTTCTTTCAATTTATCGGCGATTGCAATAACGGCTAAAACTTGCTCACTACTCGCGAAGAAAACCACAGTCTTGGCTTGATTATCAAACGCCTTGATTTGAAAATTCAATTCATCGCTGAGTGGAATAGATTGCTCCTTTATCAATTTTCTGCTACCCACGTAGTAGGTCTGCCCGTCCGAGAAAGTTGCTTGTGCTCCCCTACCCGTTAAGCTGGTAAAACCGGATAGTTGAGTGGGTTGTACGCTATCCTGCTGGAGCTGTTTAACCACGGCTTCCGCCAAAGGATGCTCTGATTGAGCTTCTAAAGCCAGGAGAATAGATCGGTTTAACTCTAGCTTGTCTTGGTTCAACCAGTGTAGATCAGTCACTACGGGTTTACCTTCGGTGATGGTTCCTGTTTTGTCGAGTACTACCGTATCAACTTTATGAGCTAACTCTAAGCTTTCAGCATCTTTTATTAGAATATTATTTTCTGCTCCCCGGCCTACTCCCACCATAATGGCAGTTGGAGTTGCCAATCCTAATGCACAGGGGCAGGCAATAACCAGCACCGAAATAGCGGCAAGCAGGGCGTGGGTAAGTGCGTTTTCACCGCCAGCCAGCATCCAAACGACGAAAGTAACTATTGCGATGCCCAGTACAATGGGTACGAAGATTCCAGCAATTTTATCGACCAGTTTCTGAACTGGAGCTTTGCTTCCCTGAGCTTCGCGTACCTGTTGGATAATCTGAGCTAATCGGGTTTCACTGCCGATTTTAGTAGCTCGAATGCGAAAGCTTCCCTTTTGGTTAATCGTTCCGGCAAAAACTGGCTCATTTGGTAACTTTTCAACCGCTAATGGCTCACCAGTTAACATACTCTCGTCTACAAAAGATTCACCTTCAACAATCACTCCGTCTACCGGAACCTTCTCCCCCGGCCGCACCAAAACAATATCATTTACGACCACGGCAGCTATGTCAATTTCTTCTTCCTGATTATTACGAATGACGATTAACGTTTGAGGCTGCAATCCAATCAGTTTCTTGATAGCGGAAGATGTCTGGGATTTTGCCCGTTCTTCTAACAGTTTCCCCAGTAGAATGAATGTGATAATTACGGTAGCTGCTTCGTAATAAACGTGCGGTTCTAGCCCCTGCTGAGTCCAGAATTGAGGAAGAAACGTATTAAATAAACTGAACAGAAAAGCAACACCGGTACTGAGAGCTACCAAAGTATCCATATTGACTTGCTTGTGCCGAGCTTGTTTAATCGCGTTGATAAAGAAGCGACGACCAAACCAAAATAACACCGGAATACTGAGTACTAGCGAGACCCAGCGACCAACCTGCCAATCCGGGAAAAACATACCAGTAATAAAGATTGGCAAAGTGAGTGCCGCCGCCCCCAGTGTATCGAGTCGGGTTTGTTGGTAATGTTGCTGTTGAATGTCTCGCTGAACTTCTTCAGCGTTTTCTTCTTCAATAATTAAGTCGTAACCCGCTGACCGAAGAGCATTTTGCAGCTCCGTTGGCGAAAGTGCTTGCGCGTACTCTAGTTGTGCTGAATTGTTGGCAAAGTTCACATTAGCAGCCATCACACCTTCAGTGTTCTTTAGCGTAGATTCTACACTTGCAGCGCACCCAGCACAACTCATACCCGTCACCGGAAAAGTATTCCGAACCGTAGGTTCATTCTTAGCTTCAGCTTGTTTACCAGATATCGTTTCCGCAGTCATGATTATCTCTATATGCTACTACCTATTTTTTTAAGGTAATCAAACTACTTAAAGTTCAAAGGATGGCTACTCTTTACGCATTAAACAGCTTATTCAATTATCCTCTCCGAATTCTACGTCGCTATAATTTTTGAAGTATGACCGGGTACTGATAAAAGTCAAGACTATAGCAAACAGTAACTGAAATCAATACGTTCATAGGCGTATATGACGGGAATTACTCAAGAATTACAGCGGCAAATTCATTTGTTACGTACGGAGAAAGAGGCTGATCTAGAATACTATCGCCAGAAAGTACTATTAGCTAGCTTGGAAGATCGCAAACGAGATGGAGTTTGCTGGTACCCCGTGGTAGTGGAAAGTCAGCGATACAGCCTGGGAGAGAAGCTTATTATTCGAGTGAAGCGTAGCGAGGAATCAGCCAAATCTCATGTCTTTCATTCGGGAAAAATCGTAAGCCTATTTTGTAATACTTTCAAGGATAGACCATCAGTATCAGGGGTGGTAAACGATGTGCGTAAACATCACATGACTATCACATTAAACGTGAGTGAGCTCCCTTCCTGGATTAACGAGGGCAACTTAGGGGTAGATTTACTATTCGACGAAATGGCTTACCGCGAAATGGAAAAAGCCCTGAAGAAAGTAATTGATACCAAAGACTCTCGTTTGCTAGATTTGCGTTCTATCTTACTGGGTGAACAATCTGCTACATTTACGAAAGATATTTTTGGTGGTCACGTAGACTCGCTGAACGAAAGCCAGAATCAAGCATTACAACGCATTCGCCAAGCACAAGATGTAGCAGTAGTACACGGACCACCTGGCACGGGAAAAACAACAACTTTGGTTCAATCAATCATTCAAACTGCACAATTGGAGAAACAGGTGCTGGTTTGTGCGCCAAGTAATGCTGCGGTTGATTTACTAACTGAAAAACTTAGCGAACAAGATTTAGACGTAGTTCGGCTGGGCCATCCCGCCCGGGTTACCGAGCAAAACCTAAGCCGCACTATTGATGCTCAGATTGCTCAACATGGTTATTACAAAGACCTAAAATCGCTGCGAAGACGCTCGGAAGAGATGCGTAAATTAGCCCTGAAGTTTAAACGAAATTTCGGCCACTCCGAACGTCAGCAACGAAAGCGATTACTGAGCGAAGCTTCCGGATTGAAAAACGAAGCCGAGCAATTGGAACACTATATTGTCGCCGATATTCTTTCAAAATCTCAAGTAATTGCCTGCACACTGGTCGGAGCATCTAATAAATTAATTAAAGGATTTCGTTGCGATACCGTATTTATTGATGAAGCAGCTCAAGCACTAGAAGCCGCCTGCTGGATTCCTATTCAGAAAGCCAAAAGAGTAGTATTTGCCGGTGATCATTATCAATTACCGCCCACAATCAAGTCATTTGAAGCCGCTCAGCAAGGGCTGAATATCACTCTGTTTGAGAAGAGTATTGAACGACAAAAAAAGTTAGGCACTCCGGTAGATGCGCTACTGCAGACGCAATACCGTATGCATCAGGCAATCATGCAGTTCTCCAGCCACTATTTTTATAACGATCAATTGAAAGCGGCTGATTCTGTTCGTAATGCAACCTTGACAGAGAATCAGGCTCCGTTGACTTTTGTAGATACGGCTGGTTGTGGATTTAATGATAAGACCGACCCGGAAACCCTTAGTACTTTTAATGAAGAGGAGGGAAAACTACTACTAAATCATTTGAATACACTAGTAGAGGAGCAAACTTCTCAGTTTTTTTTAGATAACTATATCCGCATCGGAATTATTACGCCTTACAAAGCACAAGTGAAATTTCTCACTGAACATTATCTCTCGTATCAATTTTTAGCTGATATTCAGTCACTTATCACCATCGACTCAGTCGATGCCTTTCAGGGACGAGAACGAGAAATAATTTATATTAGCTTGGTGCGCTCTAATGCTAAAGGTGAGATTGGATTTCTTAAAGATATTCGAAGAACCAATGTTGCTATGACTCGAGCGATGAAAAAACTCGTAATCTTCGGCGATAGTGCTACGTTAGGAAATCATCCTTTTTACGGACAATTGTTAGATTATGTACAGCAAGCTGATGCCTACCGGAGTGCTTTCGAGTATACTTACCCTAACTAGTCATGGATAAACTAACCGTAGGAGTTGTCCAAGCCACTCCTGTTTTTTTTGATTTGAATACTACCCTCAAGCGGGTAGACTTTTGGCTTCAGGAAGCTTCTCAACAAGGTTGTAGGTTAGTATTGTTTCCTGAATCCTTCATTCCGGGTTACCCTCGAGGACTTACATTCGATGCCTCAATTGGTCATCGAGGTGATCCAGGCCGGGATCTTTACCAGAAATATTGGGAAAATAGTGTGGAAGTTCCTAGCAAGGAGGTAGAGATGCTTGCTGATTTAGCCAAAAAGTATCAAACGTACTTAGGTATTGGTGTTACGGAACGCGATCAAGTTAACGGAACTTTATACTGTACCCTGCTTTATTTTTCCCCGGAGTATGGCTACTTAGGTAAGCACCGGAAATTAAAACCTACCGGAGTTGAGCGGTTGGTATGGGGAGAAGGCCAAGCGGATACGCTAATCGCTGTCAACGCCAAAATTGGTCGTTTAGGTGGTTTAATCTGTTGGGAAAACTACATGCCATTGGCTCGTATGGCGATGTATCAAATGGGAGTTCAAATTTACTTAGCACCTACTGCTGATGCTCGCCCCGGCTGGACAGCCACCCTTCAGCATATTGCACTAGAGGGGCGTTGCTTTGTGCTAGGCTGTAATCAATTCTTTCGTAAAGAAGATTATCCGGCAGAATACCAATCGCTTGTAAAAGAGCATCCAGAAGATTTCTGCCGGGGAGGCAGCACTATTATTGCTCCAGATGGAAAGATTTTATCTGAGCCACTTCATGATAAAGAGGGAATTTTAACAGCAACTATTGATCTAACCGATACAGTTCGCCATAAACTAGACTTCGATGTAGTGGGTCACTACTCTCGAGATGATGTGTTTGATTTTAAGATTCCTGGGCAGCCAAAAATTTTGCAGGAATAGCCTCTACGTACAAGTACTCTCCTTCATCCAATCTTCTATCATACTTTTCCGCTCGATAGTTCCAGTGTAGTGATTAATAAATCATGCCCCATTTATTTGTGTTTTATCGGGAAAATTATAAACTTAAAAGCACTACTAATCTAATCTATTTCTACCATGTTTAAACGCATTCTAAAATTTACCCTTATTGGGGTAGGTTTTCTTCTATTATGTATAGCACTTTTCTATGCATTTGTACACTTTTCAGTAAATGATCGTCTTGCTCAAACTTATACTGTTGACCCCAAACCAATTGCTATTCCAAACGACTCAGCAGCATTAGCGTTGGGTCATCATTTATCTTTGGTGCAAGGCTGCCAAGATTGCCACGGTAAAGATCTATCGGGTGATATTATGGTTGATGATCCGGCAATTGGTTTGATCTCGGCAACTAATTTAACTACCGGAGAAGGAGGGATTGGTGCTGGCTACTCTGATAAAGATTGGCTGAAAGCAATGCGACACGGGCTGAGCCAAGAGCAAACTTCACTATTGATTATGCCCTCTACTGAATATTCCAAGATGAGTGATCACGATCTTGGGGCATTAATCGCCTACTGTAAGCAAGCTCCTCCGGTAGATAATCAGCTTCCACAAAATGAGTTACGTCCTCTAGCTCGTATATTAATAAACTTTAACCAGATGAAAATTCTGACAGCAGAGTTAATTGATCATGATTATGAAGCACCCGAGTACATCACGCCCTCAGTTTCAGTTGACTATGGCGGGTATTTAGCTACTGCTTGTGCTGGCTGTCATGGTACAAATTTTAAGGGGTTACCCGGAAAAGAGCCTGGATCACCAATGGCCTCAGATCTAACACAAACTGGCAATTTAGCTAACTGGTCGGAAAATCAGTTTAAAGGAGCCCTTAGAACAGGTAAAACACCAGAAGGAATAATTATGAATTCAAAATTAATGCCCTGGGAGGCTTTCCGCCATTTCTCAGATGACGAAATAAAAGCCCTATATCTATTTTTTCAAACCTTAGAGTAGTGGGTTTTGCAATTGGGGTACAAAGGCTCTTTCTACTTTAGATCTCAATCTCCAAGTTATCTATTACTCAGGGGATCGCCCCTCCCCAATTGTCGTTTTAGGAGAAATTAGATTATTTGTAAGCGATTCAATAGCAGCTTCACCAATTTCATTACTCTGGGAAAAATCTTTAGGGGAAGGTAACTCCTGCAAGCTATTGATACCAAAGTATTCCATGAATTTTTCTGAGGTTCCGTCACGTAAAGGACGCCCTACTGTTTCGTCTTTACCCTTAATTTCAATTAGTGATTTCTCTAGCAGTTTTTGTATAGCGTAGTCGCAACCCACTCCTCTAATCTGCTCAATCACTGCTCTGGTGATAGGTTGCTTATACGCAATGATAGAAAGAGTCTCTAACGCAGCCGTAGAGAGTCGCTTCTTAGACTGCTGCTTTAACAAAATACTAATACTAGCTTGGTAAGCCGGCTTCGTCAGAAATTGATACCCCCCACTAATCTGAACAATATGATAAGAATACCGCTCATCTTCGTACTCGTTAATCAAATTCTGAATCTCTACCGCCACATCTTCTTGAGAAACTTCAGTATCAAACATTTCGGTAAGGCAGCCGATAATATCAGCTAATGAAATAGGGCTATCGGCGCAAAAAATGAGCGCTTCAATGTGCTTTTGAAGAAAGTTCACGAGTTGGTTGGTTTTACTGCTGCTTCAGTTTTGCTTCAATAGAGTGACGCGTATGAGGCACTGCTCTTAACCGTTCTTTAGAAATTAGCTTACCAGTATCAATACAAATCCCGTAAGTGCGGTTCTTAATCCTGGCCTTTGCATTCTCTAATTGAATGATAAATTTCTGCTGACGAGCGGCTAACTGACTCAAGCTCTCCTTCTCTAAGGTATCGGCCCCATCTTCTAACAGTTTAGTATTGCCAACGGTAGTATCAGTACCATTATCATGAATTCTGCTTAAAGAATGTTTTATATTATCTAATTCCCCCTTCGCTTTTCCTAGCTTTGCATCAATAATTTCTTCAAACTCTCGTAACTCTTCGTCAGAATATCGTTTTTTTTCGTGTTGTTGCATCGTTTTAGAATTTAATCCAATTGGCAGGCAAAATTAGTTCTACTTGCCAATTCTCAAAGCTTCCAGCTGTATATTTCTACAATGATACCATTAATCCTAAAAGTTCGCTCAGTGATAAAGTATCTACGGAAAATAATTAGCCAACTAGCTAACTACTTCTGGTGTAGGACTAAAATATTCGACTTGCTCTTGGTACAGTTGGAATGAAAGTCGCTCTTTCGGAACTTCTATATCATCAAATGTAATAATAGCATCTTTCGGAATATCTCTCTTCAACACCACTCCTTCGGTTAGTCCAATAGGCAGTAGATTTTCCGAGCGACTATTTTCATAGTTTTCGCAAACTCCGTAACTAGCATACCCACCAAACCCATCTAATGTCGCTCCCGCTTTCAAGTCTTTCTTAGCAGCAGCTACTACTTCAACTACTGGTCCATCTATAGGTGCCATAACCGCATCATTGAAGTGGAATGCTCGGGCAATTGAGTTTGGCACTTCGAAGAAGCATAGGTGATAAGGCGTATAAAAGCTGTAAAGAGGACCTTTACCTAACTTTAAATAGCTTAAATAATCTTTTGATAGCGGATCATCAGTTGTGGCAAACACATAAACCCCCGGACCAGGTTCTGACCCTACTGTGTAATCTACAATTCCACCTAGTGCTTTTAGTTCATCAACATCGTATAGCTTGGTTAGTTTGTCTACATGATCAGTTGACCGGAAAGCATTCATGCCTCGTTGGTTTACCACCATTCCGGTAGCATTCGCCACTGACGCTTGCTCAAAAGCTATTTTAGTGCCATCGGTAAATGAAGTAATCATTTTTACATTCTGTCCAGCTTTCTGAGCATACTCAGCCATGTCGGTTGGATTTTTATGAAAATCCAGGAATCCTTTTATGTTTCCCGCCACTAAAGGATCAAATCCTAACCCCTTCACAAATCGGTACAGATTCATAATAACTCCCGGCTGGTCTCCATCACTTCCGGTAAGAATTACTCCTGATTTATCGGCATAATGTTTAAGAATAGGACCCAGCGTAGCATCTAATTCAGCATTTAGTAGTACTACTGGTTTATGATTTTTGACTGCATTCAGTACTGATGAGGCCGCATAGTCAATAGTGCCCGTTGCTTCTACAATAATATCAACACCTTCTGCCTCACACAGAATAGAAGAATGTTGGCAAACAACATAATGTCCGTGATTAATAGCATCGCTGAGTTGACTAGCATTATCAACCTTAGCAACTTCTGTAATACCTGCTTGATGGTAGCAACCTAGTGCTTTGTCAATAGTGCGATTGCTAATAGCTACTACTTTCATACCAGATGTATAACGTTCAATCTGGTTTATCAGACCTTTAGCCATATATCCGGCGCCAATAACACCTACACGGATAGGATTGCCAATATCTTCGCGGAACTGTAAAGCTTTATCAGTGATAATCATGCGGTAAAAAGTTTGTTTACAAACGCAAGATAAGACAAAAATGTAACTTTTTCAAAAAAAATTATAAAAATTAATATAAATATACCTTGTCAGCAGGATTGATACTCCAATATCTATTGGTTTATAAGAGTAGCGACACCAGTTTCTATGTTATTGGCTATTTTTTGATCGAATTAGGAATAGATAATACATCCTGCTTAAGAACGTAATACTTTATAATTCTGACCAAGAATCGCTTAGGAAAGCGAGTTATTGAAGGGAATATTAACGGAACTGGGTAAAGGTTTATGTTCTTATCAGTGGTTAACCGAAATTCGCAAGTGTTTTCCGCACATGGCTCTAAACTCCGAGTAAGCCTCTTTCCATTCAGTTGGTATTGAGGATATATAAATCATAACTCTCTTCCACTAATAGACTCGTGCTCAATCTTTTGCAACATAATAAAGTGGCGAAAATGGATTTACCAGTATGGAATCCATCCCCGCCACTAGAGTTTGGTAGAAATTTAAGACGTGGTTGATTAATATTTACCACGTATTTTCATAAGTCGATTATACGCTTTCTGGAACCGCGAAACCTTCGCGATAATTGCGAGACAGCATAGTATCGGCTTCGGGGTCATTTACAAAAGTTTCAGAATCAGGATCGAATGTTAAAACTCGATCTAACCGATAGGCGATGTTGCCCAAATGCGCTAATCCAGAAGCTAAGTGCGCCGTTTCAATCGGACCATTCAGTATTGACTTATCGTGTTTACGAACAGCTTCAATAAAATTAGCAAAGTGCCCATCGGTGCCACCTGCACCTCGATCTACCCCAGTAGCTGATTCACCTCCATCTTCTCCCGACTGACCCGGAGTTCTATCTCTTCCCATATAGGTTTGATACTTATCGTATCCGTCCACTACCAGTATTCCTTTTTCACCGTAGAAGATATTACCTACCGTAACTCCTTGTTCAGAATTAGTGCACCACGGACGAACTTCAAACTGAATAATTTTACCTTCATCGGGGTATTTATATACTGAGGTAAGCACTTCAGGTACCTCTTTGGCATCATCCCAGAGGAATTTACCCCCCATAGACGTTATTTTTGAAGGCAACCCTACGTCTAACCCCCACATACAGAGGTCAGTTTCGTGTATTCCTTGGTTACCTACATCGCCATTACCGTAATCCCAATGCCAGTGCCAGTTATAGTGGACTAAGTCACGCGTAAAAGGCTGCTTGGGAGCGGGTCCAGTCCACAAATCGTAGTCTAGCCCTTCAGGCCCTGGAGAGGTTCCTTGTTTGCCAATATCATCCCGCCAGCGAAATACTAAACCACGTGCCATATAAACTTCACCAATGTAGCCGTCACGTAGTAGTCCAATCGCTTCGTTTACAGCGGGAGAGCTTCTCAACTGCACTCCGTGCTGTACAATTCGGTCGTATTTATTGGCGGCTTCTACCATTTTACGTCCTTCCCAAATATTATGCGAACCCGGCTTTTCTACGTACACATCTTTCCCAGCCTGGCAGGCCCAAATTGTAGTAAGCGCATGCCAGTGATTAGGTGATGCAATACTTACTACGTCAATATCTTTATCGTCCATAACGTTTCGTAAATCCTGCACGAGAGCCACATCTTCATTATAGGTTTCCTTAAATTGCTTCTGTCGTTCTTTCAGCAAGTTCATATCCGGATCGCACAAAACGGTTACCTGCACATCGTCTTGAGCCATTAAGCTTTTGATGTGGTTTTTCCCTCGACCGTTTACTCCTAACACCGCAGCATTAATACGATCATTCGCACCGAACGCTCGCGAAGAGATAATAGTAGGAGCAACAATGGCAGCCGAACCAACCGCTGCGGTGTTTTTAAGAAAAGTTCTTCTGGAAGGTTTCATAGTTTTATTGTTTAGTCAAGTCCTCTCGGAGTACTAATTGTGAATTAGAAAAATTTTTTGTTGTAAATATTAAACCTGCCGATCAATAATGACGGTCGGCAGGTTTAAAGTTATTTATTCTCATAAAGAGCTGAATATTTGCTGCTAATCCTCGTTTTACTGCGCTCTTTCTCCAATTGCTTCCATTGGATCAATATTAGGTATACCCGCTGGTTGTACAACGTGGGTCAACGGTTCAACATTGTTCTCAGCACCATTGTAGCCCGTAGTTTGATTCAATACATTCTCTACATTCCCAACGATATAATCCTGAAAAACTGGCCAGAAAATATGCATGGGATCTATGGTATATTTGGTCGTTGGAAAAGTCGCCCAAGGTACCTCGTCTCGGAAAAAAGTATTCTTATCTATCATCCGGTCGTAATAAAAACTGCTAGCAGATAGTGATTGCTCTATATCATTGCCTTCAATTGAATAAGTTGCACCATCGTAGCTAGGTTTACCAGTCTTAGCGAAGATTATCGACATACGTACTAATTCGTCATGACGGTATTCTTCGCCAAACAACTCTCGGTTACGTTCATCCAACACAGCACCTATTCCTTCCACTTGTACGTCTCCTACCGTATACATTTGCAAAGCATTAGCTCGCTGACGAATTGTATTAATGTCATCGGTGGCTCCGGCGAAGTTATCTTGCCACAGCCGAGCTTCAGCTCTTACCAAATAGGCTTCTGCAGCCCGCATGATATACATATCTTGCTTGCCACCATCCTGTCGGTCAGGTCGTTGTTCTAAGTTAGGAGCGTAAAACTTGTATCGGGGATACCCGTACCAGCAGCGAATGGTGTCTTTACACAAAAGTATACCATCGTTAAATAATCGTAGTGGTTGCAAATAAAATGGTGCCGTAGCTTCGCTCTCCAGCAATGCAGGATTGTCGTACAAAACATCTTCCATCTCGAACCAACTAACATCTTTATGTCGGTAATCTTGCTCATCAATTTCACCTTTGAAGTTCCATACATCATACTGTGAATAATCGGTTAGACGACCAAACCCTTGTCCTCTACCCCACTTTTGCATCATTTTTCCACCTCTGGGACCCGTTCCCTGCTGCACATTAGTGCCAATAAGTGAACCAGAAGGCGGAGCCTGAACCCCCAGGTTGGTACTCACGAAGTTAGGACCCCAGGCACGAATTCGCGCTGATCGCCCCTGACTTCCTAACACAAAAGGCTCGTTTACGATAAGCCAGATACCTTCTGGATTAGTAGTCTTTTGAGCTCCAGCATTCATGTGCAGCGTGTTAATAGCATCAGCCGATACAAAACCGCTCTTGCCTGGATACCTTTCGCCAGTAAAGGGGCTGAAGGTGTTAGCTACTTCTACCGAGTCAAGGGTTACGTCAGCGTCAGTAAACAACCTCACTTCACCACTTTCCAACAAAAGATTCATTTGTTCTTCAGCATCAGCAAAGCGTTCATTTAACATGTAGTACTTCGCCAATACAATTCGAGCGGCTGACTTAGGGGCCTGTCCAATAAATAGCTCGCTCTTGGGCTTCATGTGCTCTACCGCAAATTCAAGGTCGGTAATCATCTGATCCCAAATGCCTTGCATATGAAACACTTTATAATCCCTTCTAGCCTCAGAAACTACGTTAAGAGGAAACGCCACATTTCCAAACTGCATGGTGAGTTGCATATAGAAGAACGCACGCAGAAAGTAAGCACTTCCTAAAAGGTGATTCCGTTCGGGGTTACCTTCTCCTCCCTCCCATTCTGGGTTATCAATAAAATCAATGACGGTATTGCAGCTTTTGATATAGCGGTAATTACCTTCGTAGAAAGAGCGAGCACGTCCTGCATCATTATCCCGACTGTTAATTGGAGTAGCGTAGGTTCTTAAATCTACAAAGGCGTCCGGTTTATCAGTGGCACTCACTACTGAAGCGTCACTCATGTTGTGATTAAATAAAAGTTCTCGATTATCCCCATTCCACTGCCGAAATACCCCGAATAAGGCTCCCTCTAACGCAGTCTGTAGTCCAGCAGCATCGGTAAAAGTGTTTTCTGGGCTTAAGAACGAAAGTGGCTCTTCCTCCAAGAATTCATCATTACAGGAAAAGGTTGATAGTAGGAACACCATGAGTAGTGCTCCTTTGGCTAATGATATATTTTTCATTATCAAAAATTTTTTAGTTTTTTTCTAAATGTACTATTGACTAGAAGGTAAAATCTAAGCTGAAGGAGAATATTCGCGGCATTTCTCTTTCAGATTCCGGATCACCCATAATCCAATCGGTAAGTACCAATGCGTTTTCTATATTGACTGCTAGTCTGATACGATCGAAACTCATATTGTCTAGTATACTACGTGGGATGTTGTACCCTAGTGAAACATTTTGCAGACGTAGGTACGATCGGTTTACCCAAACATTGTTCCCGAAACTGATGGAATTAATTCGGGCAGCATTGTTGATTGGATTGTTCGGAGTCCAATAAGGAAGGTTAAACCAGTTGCGGTTTTTAATGTAATCTTGGCGATTGTTGAAAGGGAAATTATTTCCGCCGATGTAGCCTAGTTTTGCTAGGAATACAAGTCCTACATCAAACCCTTTATACTCGATATCGTTTCGAAATGTAATGTACCAAGGATTGTTATCTAACCCTAAAAACACTTTATCATCCACATCAATATCGCCGTCGCCGTCCTGATCTACGTACCGGAAGTCACCCGGAAATAGCCCGTACTGAGAAGCTTCGGCTTCCTCACCTATTTGATAAACTCCATCGAGTTCCCAATCCCAAACGATGTCTTTATTCTCTCCAATAAACCATCCGTTCTGAAGATCATCCGGCTCCCGAAGTACCGGATTTCCGTTACTATCCAATACTGGATTTCCTTCCGAATCATTTACCGCAATAGGATCGTTGCCTAAGGTGGTGATCTCATTGATCGCGTAGGTTATATTCAGGGTACTGGTCCAGATGAAGCTACCGGAACTTACGTTAACAGTATTAATTCCCAATTCAAACCCTCGGTTTTGTAAGTTACCTACATTTGTTTTAGCTGAACCAAAACCAGTTAATTCTGGAAGCTTCTGATCTAAAAGTAGATCTCGAGTAGTTGAAGTATAAATATCAAATGAACCACTCAATCGCTGACCAAAGAAGCCAAAGTCAATTCCTAAATTGTAAGCTTCGTTTCGTTCCCACGATAGATTAGGGTTAGCAATACGATCAAGTTCTACGTAAGGAGTAGGGACATATCCACCGTTGTAGTTTAGATAAAGATCACTTCTAAGTCGGGCAAAGGCATTGTAATCTTCTAAACCACTACTGTTACCATTGATACCCCAACTAGCCCGAATTTTTAGGTAGTCCATCCATCCGGGAGCCGAAGCCATAAAGTTTTCGTTGGTAAGTGTCCAGGCTGCCGATAGAGAAGGAAAGTTTCCGTATAGGTTTTCTGCTCCAAAGCGAGAAAAGCCATCCCGCCGGATGGAGGCTGATAAGTTATAACGATCGCTGAATGAATAATTAACTCGCCCCATAACCCCGGTTCGTGAGTTCACTTCATCAATATTTCTAGGATTATTATCATCCTCGAAAGGTATCGTAGGGTTCAATCCAAAAGGTAATCCAGCAAAACCTAGGGCATCAGTAGGTGAAAAATTGTTGGAGGCAACAAAAGTCTCCCAGCGGGAATTTTGTTCGGTATTGTAAAGAGCAGTTACAGAAAACCGATGGTCGCCAAACTCTTTATCCCAGTTCAGAATGTTGTTTAGCTGCCAAGAAAACTGCTCGTTATGCCTTCTATTAGCACCACTTACTGCTCGCTGAGGATTTCCTTCGCTGTCGAAGTTGAATCGCTTCCTAACGTCAATTCGGGGTGTGTAATCCACTCGGAATGAAAATCCAGCTGGAAGATCCAGGTTAGCGTAAATGGTAGGGTTGATCATATACCGATCGTAGAGTCGATTATTCCAAGCGGGGCCTATGTATGGATTACCACGGTTTGATCCGGCGCTCTGATCGTTCAAATTTTCTCGGGTTTGAGGTACCCCATTGGCCCAGGGCTGATCGTAGGGCGAAGCTGTACGATAACCCCCATTTCCTATCGGCTGCTGCCCCTCATTTTGGTATGAAAAGTTAGCGTTCACCCCTAGGTTTAAAAACTTTGCCGCTTGTACATCCAGATTCAAACGTGAAGTAATTGCCTTAAATTTTTCTCCGATTTGAACGGACTCCCGGTCACTGTACCCTAATGAATAGTAATACGACAGCCGCTCGGTTCTCCCTGATATGCTCACATCGTAGTCCTGCCTTACACCCGTGTGGAAGAGGAAGTCTTGCCAGTCGTAAGTAACACCATTATTAAAATTTTCTTTCTCAATTTCCCAAAAGCCAAAGTTATCTACCCAGGCACCATCAATTACTGCTTGATCCGTTTCGCCCGCAATACCATTAGCTTCCAACCAATCGTTTTGAAATTCTCCTGGAACGTTATCGAATCTATCAAATCGTGACCAAGGATCGGCAGAGGTACTTGTAATGGATTCGTTCATATCAGTTAACCAATTCAGTACTTCGTCGCCACCTTTAAACGTATTGATACGCCGAGCACCGGTTACTAAACCAACTCGAGAACTTACGTTAATTTTGG
>CAKZPJ010000530.1 GCA_937138955.1 uncultured Flammeovirgaceae bacterium
TAGAGCAGCTGCAACGGCAGATGAATGTACGTGAACAGATTTTCGATCTAACATTAGCTCAGAAGCAAGCATTATTTGATTTCCTCAATGTTAATTTACTGCCCGAAAACCGCTTCTATCTGTACGATTTTTTCTATGACAACTGTGCTACTCGCATTCGCGATGCTTTTGAAGTAGTGTTAGGTGATTCTTTACAGCTAGATACTTCCTTTGTAGCCTTTGAAGAACGTAAAACATTCCGACAACTTGTTGACGACTATATGGTACCTCAACCTTGGGGTGACTTAGGAATTGACCTAGCACTGGGAGTAGGAATTGACCAACCGGCCTCATCCTATCATTATATGTTTTTGCCAGACTATCTGGCCGAAAGCTTTGAGGGTAGCACTTTAATCCGGAATGGTCAGATGATTCCTCTGGTAAAACAGGATGAGGTTATTATGAAGGGAGCGCAGGAGGTGTCAGAGCCACCCCAGTACATACATCCCAGAACGGACATTCCTCTTTGGACGAATCCACGCGGAATTTTCATTGGTGTATTTGCCCTGTTTCTAGTGTGGACAATTCTAACGCGTAATCAGCAGCCTACTCATTGGCCAGATATTATAGTTTTTAGCTTGATCGGACTATTAGGAATACTGTTACTAGTGCTTTGGTTAGCAACTGATCACCAGACTACGAAGGAAAACTGGAATTTACTTTGGGCTCATCCATTGCATCTGTTCACGGCTTTTCTGCTTATGCGTAAACAATTAGGCATTGGTGCGAAGCTGTATTTTCTAGTAAACGGGTTTTTCTACCTTGGCCTCATTCCCGCTTCGGAGGTTCTCCCGCAAGAATACCATCCGGCGGTAATTCCGCTTATTGTGCTAATTGCATTCCGTTACTTCTACAAATACCACCAAATCAGCTTAGCCCCACGGGTACCTTCACCTTCTGTAAAATAACTTTCAATTGTAAATATTCTTTCTATACCTCAAATTGAGATCAGAAGAAGTAATTGAGTAAAGATTGTTACCAACAAAAAAGCGCAAGAGCCGAAACCCTTGCGCCTATTAACAATAGTTTTAAAATCAGTAGTTACTGACTAGTCAACCTTCACTGAAATTCTGATAAATTTATCTGATTCAATACCAGGGGCGACTTCATCTACCACCACAATACCAAACCGTCCATCAGCCGTCTGAAAAGCAAAAGCATCACCTTCCGCTAATCCGGTGATCTCCGCACCTTCGTTGTCTGCTCCAGCAACTTCATATTCTTGACCTAACCGGAATCCTTGGTTTACCTGAATGGCATCAAAGTCTTCAGCTGCAAAACTATCCAGCGGGCGGAAAGTAGTTGCATTGAGCGTACCCCAGTTTGCTCCAGTAGCACTCAAATCATAAACGCTTGAGGGATAAGTAGAAGGGGCGGCAATAGAAGCTTCATTAGTTGCACCAAAGTAGTAACCAAAGTCAATATCAGCCGAAGAAATTCCGCCAGTTCCATTTACTACATCCTCTACTGAATAGGCAAGACCAGTTTCGGTACTAAAGAATGTATCGGAAGTTCTTTCTCCTGGTGCTTGACCAATAGGTGCTGCCAATAGCACAGTTTCGTAAGAAGAAATATTAGCTAACGGCAAAAGCACTTTATCAATTACGTGTACTACACCATTACCAGATATTACATCTGCAGTAGTAACGTTGGCATCGTTCACCATTACACTGCCATCACCAGCTACTGAAATAAAAATATCCAGCCCTTGCTCTGTAGTTACTTCCTGACCATCGGTCAAATCACTAGATAAAGCCTCAACGCCCGATACAACATGGTACAATAGAATATCAGCTAGATCAGCACGAGCCAATAGTGCGTCTGCGGTAATACCCAAATCAGCAATAAGTGCTTCAAATGCGGCATTAGTAGGAGCAAAAACAGTGAATGGTCCATCACCCTGCAAAGTAGTAACTAAATTGGCTTGAGTTAACGCCTGTACGAGTATACTAAAATCTGGATCGCTAGTTGCTACGCCAACCACTGTTGCAGGACTGACATTAATAGTAATAGTTTGGCTATCTAAAATATCGCTTCCATCACGAAGTTCGGCAACCAAATCGATAGTACTACGAGTCTCGCCTTCCGGTATAGCGTAGTTTACTTGAACACTGGCTGGCGTATTAGAAAGAGGAAAAGTCTCTATCTGTACTCCATCTTCTAGTATGAATAAATTATCGGGCGATTCTCCGCCGTAATCAATAGCTACCGAAAAGGTCACCGTTTCGCCCGCAATACCACTTGCCTCCGTGGCATCTACTCCATCTACTTGAGTAAAGACACTAGCAAGATCTACCGGACCTTCTGCATCCTCCCCGCAACTGGTTAAAAACAAAAAGCCACCCACGGTGAATAGCCATAAAAATGAATACAAAACCTTCTTCATAATTTGAGTCTGTTTAAGTGAAATAAATTGTGGTTAAATAAAGTATTTATCGCTAGGGGCAAGGAAGTTGGAGCGTGGGGTTATCTACTCCCAGCATCTGGCTCCTCGCACCTAGTCTATTAATTGTTAATTGCTTTTTGTAATGAGGCTCCTAGCTCTCGTCGGGTCATTAGTCCTGACTGTCGCCATAATACTTTGCCCTTTCGAAATAAAATCAACGTAGGGACGCCCTGAATTTTGTATTTCATCGCTACTGACTGATTTTTATCTACGTCTACTTTTACTACTTTCAGTTTTTCTCTAAAGTCGCGGGCAGTGTCGCTTACAATTGGGGCTAAAGCCTTGCAAGGGCCGCACCAAGTAGCGTAAAAATCAACCAACACCGGAGTATCTGACTGGGAAATCAGTTCGGAAAAAGTCTTCTTTTTAGATGCCATTAAATCAATATTATCTGTACATAAACTGTACCGTACTAATAAAGTTGTCCACCTTATTTGTAAGAAATAGGCGGATTGGTAAAAAAATATTTGAGTACGCTATATGAATGATCTCAAAAAATAGATGTCAATTGGCTAAAAAATGATATTTGCTATTAATTAATGTATACAACTACGTTGTTCAGAAACTGTTTAGCTTTAAACTGCTTTCAGCAACCAAATTGCTACTGCAATAGTTAAAGCTATTGATATGTAAGAAAACAATTAAAATGCCAAAAATTAGCACACTAACTACCTCTTTAGCAATTTCACCTCTTCTCTTTCTATCTACTTACATTGGTAGCTGGGCTCAGACAGACTCCCTTTCTTTAGAAGATATATACAGCCAAAGTGTATTCTCCCCAAGCAATATCAAGGGTATTAATTGGATGGATGACGGGCGATTTTATACCTCGCAGGTGCAGGAAGAAGAGGAATACTACCAGCATATTATTCAGTACGATATTACCACTGGAGAAGCAGTAGATACCCTAGTGAACGGACGCCAATTAGTGCCCGAAGATGAGCCACTGGCTCTATCGTACCAGAAATATGCCTTTAGTTCCGACGGAGATAAAGTGCTATTGGCTACGGAGTACGAACCAATTTATCGTCGCTCTTCCCGAGCTTACTACTACGTCTATGACCGCGACGATGGGTCTTTTCGAGCGTTAGCCGACGGGGGGAAACAGTCTTACGCTACTTTTTCGCCCGACGGCAGCAAAGTGGCATTTGTGCGGAACAATAACCTGTTTTACGTTACATTGAGCAATGGCTCCGTTACTCAAATTACCACTGATGGGAAGAAGAATAAACTGATTCATGGTAGTACCGACTGGGTGTACGAAGAAGAGTTTTCAGTAACCAAAGCTTTTTTCTGGTCACCCCAAAGCGATAAGGTTGCCTACATTTCGTTTGATGAAGCAACCGTACCGGAATACAACATGCAATTGTGGAACAACCTGTACCCCGAAGACTATCGTTTCAAGTACCCAAAAGCGGGGGAGGCTAATTCTGAGGTTAGCGTCTCTATTTATCAGTTAGCCGACCAGCAGACTATTTCGGTAGACTTGGGGGAAGAAATCGATATCTACGTGCCGCGGATGCAGTGGACGAATGATAACGATCTGCTGTCAATCATTCGGATGAACCGATTACAAAATAAGCTGGAGATTATTCATACTAATGCTCAGAACGGAAGTGCCGAAGTGGTACTCACCGAAGAAAGCGACACTTATGTTGATCTGGACTTCAACGATCAGCTAGTATACTTGAAGAACGGCGAACAGTTTGTGCGAACCAGTGAGCAAGATGGTTTCAAGCATATTTACCTCCATAGTATGGATGGCTCGTTAATACGTCCAATTACGCAGGGCGACTGGGAAGTGAGTAATTTTTTAGGAGTGGATGAAAGTAAGAAGCTCGCTTACTATACTTCTACCGAAGTTTCACCATTGGAACGCCACCTGTACACCATTCGGATGGACGGTAAGCGAAAGAAACGTTTAACGGAAGAGTCGGGTACGCATAGCATCACATTGAACCCAGATTTTACTTATTATATTGATCGACATTCCTCTTCCAAACAGCCATTAGAAGTAAGCCTGCATCAAGCCCCCAGCGGTAAACTAGTGAAGGTGCTAGAAGACAATACTGAACTACGGGAGAAAGTAGCCACTTACCAAATGGGCACTAAAGAGTTTATTCAAGTTCCGGCAAATGACACGCTGAAACTAAACGCCTATATTGTTAAGCCTTCGAACTTTGATTCCACAAAAACCTACCCGCTGCTGATGTTTGTGTACGGTGGGCCTGGTTCTCAGTTGGTGAAAGATAGCTGGTTGGCGGGGCACGAACCCTGGTTTCATTATTTGGCGGAGCGGGGCTACTTGGTAGCCTGTGTGGATAATCGGGGTACTGGTGCAAGGGGAAAAGACTTTAGGACGGTAACCTATAACAATCTGGGTAAGCACGAGGTAGAAGACCAAATTGCCAGTGCCCGCTATTTTGGTAATTTACCCTACGTAGATGCCGAGCGGATTGGCATTTGGGGCTGGAGCTACGGGGGGTATATGACTTTATTAAGCACATTGCTGGGAAACGATGTATTTTCACTGGGAGTATCAGTAGCTCCGGTCACCAACTGGCGATTGTACGATACCATCTATACCGAACGTTACTTGCAAACCCCGCAAATTAATCCCGAAGGTTACGACCGGTACTCGCCACTTACCCACGCTGAGAAGCTGGAGGGTGACTTACTGCTGATTCATGGCACAGGCGATGACAATGTACATTTTCAGAATGCGGTTGAGATGCAAAACGCGCTAATTGCGGCGGGTAAATCTTTTGATTCATTCTTCTACCCCAATCGTAACCACGGCATTTACGGGGGCAACACTCGCCTGCACTTATTTACCATGATTACTGAATTTATTACAGAAAACCTTTAGACGGAGAACGGAAGGTAAGTTTACCAGTGAAGCTGCTCCGTATTCCATCCTCCGTTTTAATGTGCTTGCAACCAATTTTCGCCAAGACCAGTACCGACCTCCATAGGAACATCGAGAGGTAAGGCGTTGATCATTAGTTCGCAGACTTTAGCTTTTAGCTGTTCCTGTTCGTCACGGTGGGCGTCAAATACTAGTTCATCGTGTACTTGCAGAATCATTCGGGATTTTAGCTTCTCTTGGCGCATCCACGCGGCAATATCTACCATTGCAATCTTAATCATATCGGCCGCAGTACCCTGAATAGGAGCATTAATAGCGTTCCGCTCGCTGTAGCCGCGCAAAGTCGGGTTACGAGAATTTATATCGTTGAGGTAACGCTTGCGACCAAGTACTGTTTCCACATACGCTGCTTCTCGGGCTTGCTGAATGGCTCGATCCATATACCCGCGCACACTTGGAAACCGCTCAAAGTAAGCTTTAATAATATCTGAAGCTTCGGAACGAGGAATACTTAACCGCTGGGCCAATCCGAAGGCAGAAACGCCGTAGATGATGCCAAAGTTAGCCGTCTTAGCCTTACGCCGCATATCGGGCGTTACTTCGTCGAGCGAAACATCAAATATCTTACTAGCGGTAGCCGCGTGAATATCCTGCCCGTTCCGGAAGGCATCGATCATTGTTTCATCTTGGGCAAAAGAAGCCATAATTCGAAGTTCCACCTGGGAATAATCCGCTGCGAGTAGAACGAATTCATCGCTACGCGGCACGAAAGCCTTACGAATAAGTTGCCCCTTTTCGGTACGAATTGGAATGTTCTGTAGGTTGGGATTCGTAGAGCTTAACCGCCCAGTAGAAGTAACCGCCTGATTGTAAGAAGTATGGATGCGGTTGTCTCTCGGGCTGATAAGCTTGGGCAGGGCATCAATGTAGGTATTTTTAAGTTTGACCAACTCACGATAATCCAGAATACGGCGAGCAATATCGTGTTCGGTTGCCAAGTCGGAAAGAATAGCCTCCCCGGTAGCGTACTGTCCTGACTTGGTACGTTTAGGCTTTTCCAGTAGTTTCAGGTTATCGAAGAGAACTTCGCCCAGTTGCTTAGGCGAACCTATGTTGAATTCCACTCCTGCTACTTCGTAAATCTCCTGCTCAATCTGAACAATGTCTTTGGCTAGCTCTCCCGAAAGTTCCTGCAACACGGCTGGTTCTACCTTTACCCCCTCGTATTCCATAGAAGCTAACACCGGTACTAAGGGCATTTCTACCCGATTAAAAATTTTCAGGAGCTTTTCATCTTCCTGTAATTTCTTTTCAAAAATTTCCTTCAGCTGCAACGTAATGTCAGCATCCTCCCCAGCGTACTCAGTCACTTCTTCCACTGGTACATCGCGCATCGTCCCTTGGTTCTTTCCCTTTTTACCAATTAAGCTTTCAATGGAAACGGGTTGGTAGTTCAGATAATTCTCGGCCATGGTGTCCATGGCGTGGCTCGTCTCTGGGTCAATCAGGTAGTGGGCAATCATGGTATCAAACATGATTCCGGCCACTTCAATACCATATTTTTTCAATACCAGCATATCAAACTTCAGGTTTTGCCCAATTTTCAGGATTTTTTCATTCTCCAGTAGGGGTTTGAATTTATCTACTACTGATTGGGCATCGCTCTTTTCTTCAGATACTGGAACGTAGTAGGCTTCTCCGGTTTTGCGGGCGAAGGCTAAACCTACTAGTTGCGTCTCCATTGCATCCAGACTATCAGTTTCGGTATCAAAGCAAATAGCCGACTCTTTAGTAAGTATAGCAATTAGGTCAGTGCGTTTCTGAGCGGTATCTATCAGCTGATAATCATGCTTAGTACTCTTAATAGAGTCTTCAAAGACAAAGGGAAGCTGATTGTGATCGGAGGCTAACACTTCAGTATCAAACAGACCGCCCTGCACAGGCTGTAAATTTGGATGCTTATCTAAAACCCGACGAGCCAGCGTACGAAACTCTAAGTCTTCGAATAATCGGCGTAACTCTGGTTCGTTAGGATCATCTAGTTTTAGGGCTTCTTCTTCAAACGGCAGGGGCACATCAATTTTGATAGTTGCCAATTCCTTAGAAAGCAAGCCTTGCTCGCTAAATTCAATTACCCGTTCCCGTTGTTTGCCCTTCAGTTGTTCCGCGTTGGCCACTACGCCTTCTACCGAACCATATTCTTTCAATAGTTTAGATGCCGTCTTTGGTCCCACTCCTGGAATACCTGGGATATTATCCGAAGCATCACCCTGCAAACCCAGCATGTCGCGTACCTGATCTACTTGCTGAATATCAAACTTCTTAAGCACTTCTGGAATGCCCAGCACATCTACACCATTGCCCATGTAGGCTGGTTTGAATAAAAAGATACATTCTTCAACCAACTGAGCAAAATCTTTATCGGGGGTCATCATATAGACAGTAAACCCCCGTCGAGCCGCCTGCTTAGCAAATGTTCCAATAATATCGTCGGCCTCAAATCCATCTAACTCCAGCACTGGAATGTTAAATGCTTGGATGATGTCTTTTACGATGGGAATCGCTATCTGAATATCTTCCGGTTGGGCTTCCCGGTGGGCTTTATATGGTTCGTACTGTATATGGCGGAAGGTGGGAGCGGACGTATCGAACGCCACCGCAATATGCGAAGGCTGCTCTTTATTTAGCACTTCTACCAGCGCATTAGTAAACCCCAGAGCAGCGCCTGTATTCATTCCCTTAGAATTGATGCGAGGGTTCTTGCTAAAGGCAAAATGGGCACGATAAATAAGTGCCATTGCATCCAGTAAAAACAGTTTTTTATTAGACTGACTCATACCGCTAAGGTGAGGACATGGGGGCGGATTTGCAAGCTTGTTTTAGGAAGAAAACCAAAGCAGTAAGCAAAAAATTAAGCGAAATTTTAGTAAAGTACTCTTTTTAGTGCAATGTATGCGTTTGCTCAGTTAATCACCTTATCCATAGATAAGAAAGAATGTAAAGGGTTCATATCGGAGTATCTGGTTTCCTATTGCACCTAAAGTCTGTCCTGAGAACCAGCGACAGTAGATACTACGATGTGCTTTTCTATCAGTGTGGCGTAGTTTTTGATAAAATGTTGTCAGTCAATACAATAACTCCATCTGGGAACTTCGTTACCAAACTTAGCAAATTAGTGCTATAGTTTGTCAGATAGTAAGAGTATATGTAGTTTTGCTCTGGATTACCAGTAGTGCCAAGAATAGATATTGAATCCCAACCGAGTTTGCACTGCAAAGTATTATATGTCGAAAGAACGTTTTTTCCTTTTTCTATTTCTTTTTGTAGCATACGCCTTGGCCCCTGCCTATGGTCAGGACATTAACCTACTCCAGCAACAAGACTGGAGTCAAGTACGGGTAGATAACTACTCTGATGACCAAGTTCAACGTCTGATTCAGGCTGCCGAAGAACGTAACATCAGTATTCAAAATATCCAAGAGCAGGCAGCTATCCGGGGAATGCCCCCCACAGAGGTAAATAAGCTAGTACAGCGAATCCGGCGTTTGCAACGAGAGGGTAATCAATCATCAACGAACCAGCGAGATCCTTTTTCATCAAACAGCGAAAGTGGGATGGATAGCCTTTCTCAGCGAGACCCTTCGCTGGATATGATTAGTCAGGAAGAGAAAAAAGTGTTCGGGTTTGAGTTGTTTAGCAACGAAAACCTTTCGTTTGAACCTAACTTGACTATTGCTACACCAAAGAATTATCAGCTAGGTTCGGGAGATCAGCTCTCCATTAACATATGGGGAGCATCGCAGCAAAATTACGAACTAGAGGTAGATCGTAGCGGAGCCATCCGCATCGACAACTTAGGCCCAGTATATGTAAACGGTATTACTATTGAAGAAGCGGAACGACGTATTATTAATAGATTAGCTCAAATTTACGCCGGATTGCGCGGCAGCCGAGAGCGTCCTCCTAGCACTTATGCCGAAGTCACTTTAGGGGCAGTCCGCAGCATAAAGGTGACGGTGGTAGGCGAAGTTCGTAAACCAGGAACGTATACGATACCCTCGTTGGCAACAGCCTTTAATGCGCTATATCAGTCGGGAGGCCCATCGTTTATTGGCTCATTTCGGAACATAGAAATTGTACGGGGCGGTCAGGTGGTAGATACGTTAGACATGTACAATCTGTTGGTAGGTTCAGATCGGCCAGCTTCTACCGCTCAGCTACAAGATCAAGATATTATTCGAGTACGACCGTATAAAACCCGTATTGAATTAGAGGGACAAGTAAAGCGACCAGGTTACTACGAGATGGCTTCCGAGGAGACGCTCGCTAAAGCAATTACGTTTGGGGGCGGATTTACTGATAGAGCTTACACCCATCGTTTAAAAGTAACCCGCAATACCCCCCGTGCCAAGAAGATTATTGACGTAAGCCAAGAGGAATCTGATCGCTTTCAGCACAAAAATGGCGATGTTGTTTCAATTGACTCTATTCTAAATCGCTACGAAAACCGGGTAGAAGTGCTGGGGGCAGTGTTTCATCCGGGAGAATACGCCCTTACTGAGGGCTTAACCGTTCGAGAACTTATTAAAAAAGCTGAGGGACTACGAGAGGATGCCTACGTAGGTCGGGCGTTACTATATCGCCGAGGCGAAGATCTTACTTCTCAAACACTTTCTTTAGATTTGAGAGACGTACTTAACGGACGAGGTACACCTACCGTGTTGCAGCGAGAAGATATACTGAGGGTATATGCTATTACCGATTTGGAAGAGGAATATACCGTTCGTATTGACGGAGAAGTACAAGCCCCGGGTCGGTACCCCTACATGAAAGGAATGATTTTAGGGGATTTAGTTGCGATGGCCGGTGGAGTAAAAGAATCAGCCTATGCCTCAAAAATAGATGTAGCCCGACCTATTAGAAATACTAAGAAGGAAAGTGTTGGAGACCAAGCAGCAACAGCCAAAACTTTTCAGTTTGATATTAATTCCTCTCTAGTTATCTCGGGGGAAGGAGCTAGCTTTGGGCTACTTCCCTCCGATCAGGTATTTGTTCGTAAATCGCTCGATTATGAGCCTGACCAGACTGTGTTTGTTAAGGGTGAGGTAGCGTACCCTGGCGAGTACGCCGTTACTAGTAAAGATGAAAGCATCTCGGATCTAGTGCAACGGGCTGGCGGGGTTACTCCCTACGCCTACGAAGAGGGAGCTCGTCTTATTCGAGTAAATCCGGCGTATTACGAAGAGAAAACTTTGAAGGACGAAGCTTTACGCGACTCCTTACGATATATCCGCTATCAGCAGTATTTTTTGCAGGAACCAAACGAATCTTCTACTCAACAAAATAATGCTAATCAAACTGCTCAGCCAACAATTATTGAGATTGACGATTCTGGTATTGAAGTGCCTCGCTATCAACTAATTGAAACAGAAACCCAGAGTATTGGAATTAGATTAGATAGAATTTTAGAGCAACCCCGCTCTCGGTTCGACATACGCTTATTACCGGGCGATACACTAGAAGTACCTAGACAATTACAAACCGTACGAATGGGTGGTGAAGTGCTTTACCCAGTGTCGTCTCGCTACGATCGATCTAAAGGGTTTAAAAGCTATATCGCCGAGTCAGGGGGGTTTACACGTAGTGCTGATAGGAAGCGTTCGTACATCATTTATGCCAATGGTTCAGTAGATCGCACCCGTAGTTTTTTATTCTTTAAGAACTACCCTAATATAAAGCCAGGAGCGGAGATTGTAGTACCAGAGAAGCAAACCGGTAATGGCTTGAGCCCTCAGGCTTGGATAGGGATTGGCTCAGGCTTAAGTGCATTGACAGTAACAATTATTAGTATTCTCAATCAAATAGATGCTCGTAATAACCGATAATATTGGATACTCCAAAAGAATATACTGAAACCAAATCTGAGGTTAAAGAATCAGAAGAAAACAAGCTAGTTCCTGATGATAACGAGGTATCACTTTTACAAGATGGTGAGATTGATTTATTTGATCTTATCAGTCAAATTTGGGGTAAACGTAATATTGTTATTATTTCCGCAATAATCTTTCTGCTGTTTGGGATTTTTGTAGCCATGGTTAGTACAGAAGAGTATACATCCGAAGTAGTCCTTATGCCTCAGAGCGGTTCTTCTTCTGGTGGAGCTTCGGGGCTGCTTCGCCAATTTGGGGGGCTAGCAGGAATAAGTTTGGGTGGGTCTAGCTCAGGAAGTATCGGGGTGAACCTCTATCCAGATATTGCTCAAAGCACTCCTTTCTTTTTAAATATTGCAAGCCAGTCCGTATTCGTATCAAACATGGATACAACGGTAGCAATAAAGCATTACGTTACCGAACTTATTGATCCTCCAATTACTGATCATATTAAGCGGTACACTATAGGGTTACCTAAACTGCTCATTAGCTTACCTATACAAATTATAGAAAGTTTCAAAGAAAAACCGCAGTTAGCAGATCCACCAAAACTTACTATACCTGAAGATACACTAACCCAAAAAGAAGTAGCTACTAAAGATGTTCAGGGCGTAATAAAATTAGACGGGTCAGAGTTAGGTGCTATCGGAAAACTACGGCAACGTATTGAAACATCCATCGAAGAGAATGGTATGCTACGAGTAAGTGCTACTATGCCCGACCCCTACGCCGCTGCTCAGATAACGGAACTTTCGGTAAAATTTCTTACCGAGTATCTCATCGATTATAAAACAGATAAGGCTAAAAGTAACTTGCTATTCTTAGAAAATCAGTATGAACAAGCTCAGAACAAGTACTTTCGCGTCCAACAAAAATTGGCACAGTTTCGAGATAGGAATAGCAATATTGTTTCAGCTAGAGCTCAAACGCAAAGGGAACGATTAGAGGACGAGAATCAGCTTACTTTTCAGGTATATCAGGGATTGGCTCAACAATTAGAACAGGCTAGAATTACAGTACAAGAAGAAACACCGGTATTTAAAGTTCTAGAACCTATTCAGGTTCCTATTAATACTAGCGCTCCCAATCGTGAATTAACAATCTTTATTTTCACTTTTTTAGGAATCTTCGTGGGTTTTGCCATTGCTGTATTAAGTATTATTTATAAGTATATTGAACCAAAACTAAAGGCAACGAAATCTTACTAGTATCTTATGGACAATATCACATCAATAGCTGTCGTAGGCTTGGGTTACGTAGGTTTGCCCTTAGCAGTAGAGTTTGGTAAGAAATATTCGGTGGTGGGCTACGATATTAATCAAGCCCGGATACAGGAGTTACAAAACGGCTTTGATGCTACTAAAGAAGTTACTCCAGAAGAAATGGCCGCAGCCACTGGGCTAATCTGTACTGACAATCTGAAGGGTATTCAGGACTGTAACGTATATATTATCACGGTTCCTACTCCTATTGATGAGTACAAAAAACCAAATTTAACCCCACTTTATAAAGCTAGTGAGAGTGTGGGGAAAGTAATAAAACCAGGCGATTGGGTAATTTACGAATCTACAGTATATCCTGGCTGTACAGAGGATGACTGTGTTCCTATTTTAGAGGAAGTTAGCGGACTCACTTATAATCAAGATTTTTTCTGTGGTTATTCGCCCGAGCGAATCAATCCGGGTGATAAGGAGCACCGAGTCAACACCATTAAGAAAGTAACGAGCGGTAGCACCCCAGAAGTGGCTGAACAAATAGATCGACTATACGCATCTATTGTTACCGCTGGTACGCACCGAGCTTCTTCTATTCGCGTAGCGGAAGCAGCAAAGGTTATCGAGAACGCCCAGCGTGACATTAATATTGCTTTTGTAAATGAGCTAGCTCTTATTTTTGATCGCCTGGATATAGATACTAAGGAAGTATTGGAAGCAGCGGGAACCAAGTGGAACTTTCTACCGTTTCGCCCGGGTTTGGTAGGCGGTCACTGCATTGGGGTGGATCCATTTTATTTGACCCATAAGGCCGAGAGTGTAGGCTATCATCCCCAAGTAATTTTAGCGGGTCGGCGGATCAACGATAATATGGGTATCTTCGTGGCGAATAAACTAGTTAAACTGCTATCGAAAAAAGGAAGCGCTATTCGCGATGCTCGAGTACTTTTGTTAGGCATTACTTTTAAGGAAAACTGTCCGGATATTAGAAACAGCCGAGTAATCGATATTATTCGGGAGCTGGAAAGTTTTGGTATTAATGTAGATGTGTGTGATCCTCTGGCTAATGCTGAAGAGGTACAACACGAATATGGTTTATCGTTGGTAGAGAACCTAAAAGATAATTATGACGGCATAGTGATTGCGGTGGGTCATGATACTTTTCAAAGTATGAACTGGTCGCAATACCGCGAGCGCGGAACAGTTATTTATGATGTAAAGAGCTTTCTGGATAAAAAGCTAGTTGATAATCGATTATAACGATGAAGGAAAAAGTTTTAGTCACCGGGGTCGCCGGATTTATTGGATTTCATTTAGCCGACCGGCTAAGCAAGGAGGGCTATCAGGTAGTAGGTATTGATAATCTGAACGACTACTACGACGTACAACTTAAGAAAGACCGTCTATCCCTATTAAAAGGAAACCACGTGGACTTTGTCTTTCAAAAAGCCGAGCTAGAAGACAAAGCAGCTATTGATCAGATGTTTGAAGAACATCGCTTTGATTACGTAGTAAACTTAGCGGCGCAGGCCGGAGTACGATACTCTTTACAGAACCCCTACGCTTATACTACCGCCAATGTAACCGGCTTTTTAAACATTCTGGAGGCCAGTCGGCACTTTCCGGTGAAGCACTTACTCTACGCTTCTTCTAGTTCGGTATACGGTGCCAATACTCAAATGCCCTTTTCGGTGCACCATAATGTAGACCATCCGGTATCGCTGTATGCCGCTACTAAAAAGGCGAACGAACTGATGGCCCATACCTACTCTCATTTATACAACATTCCCACTACGGGACTGCGATTCTTTACGGTGTACGGACCCTACGGTCGGCCCGATATGGCTCTGTTTCTATTTACCAAAGCCATTTTAGAAGATCGCCCTATTGATGTATACAACCACGGTAATATGAAGCGCGATTTTACCTACGTAGATGATATTGTGGAAGGTATCACCCGCTTGCTGCCCAATGTAGCCCAACCCAACCCTAATTGGGATGGTGATCAACCCGATTCAGCCACCAGCTTTGCTCCGTATAAAGTGTACAATATTGGTAACAATCAGCCCGTAAAGTTGCTAGACTTTATTGAAGAGATTGAGCGTAACTTGGGTAAGAAAGCCGAAAAGAACTTAATGCCCATTCAGGATGGTGACGTGCCAGCTACTTACGCTGACGTAGAAGACTTGATGAACGACGTAGGCTTTAAACCTAAAACTAGCATTCAGGAAGGCATCAAAAATTTTGTAGATTGGTACCGTGAGTACTATAAAAAATAGAGCTTGAAACAATCAGTTACGATCTATACCCCGGATGCCCGCCGTAAGGATTCTATCCTGAAAACTTGGCGAATTATGTTCGGCAATGTTATCACTTACAAAGAATTGATTTTTCAACTTTTCCGTCGCGACTTTTTAATGATGTATAAAAAGTCATTCTTCGGATTAGGCTGGCACATTGCCGCTCCATTGATCGCAATTGTTTCCTGGCTATTTCTTAATGCTACCGGTGTATTAGATCCTGGAGAGTTGGGAGTGCCCTACCCAGCATATGTACTAGTGGGGGTTACGTTGTGGCGTTTCTTTATGAGTTTATTTTTAGCGGCAGTAGATACTTTAAAAGTTGGTGCTAGCATTATCACACAGGTAAACTTCCCTCACGAAATTTTACTGTTCAAACAAATACTTGAGCAGTTTATGATCTTTATGATTAGTATTACAATCACATTTGCCGCTATCCTTGTATTAGGCGTGACCCCCCAGTGGGGGGCTCTACTCTTACCAATTATGATGATTCCACTAATTTGTTTTGCCTGCGCTTTTGGAATTACCTTTTCGGTGGTGGCTGGAGCAACTAACGATATAAGGAAGCTGTTTGAGCTAATCCTTAACTTACTAATGTTTGTCACTCCGATCGTTTACTCGTTAGATAAGATACAGGGTACACTTAAAACCATAATTATTTGGAACCCCATGACTTATTTAATTGGTGAAATTAGAAATGTTGTTTTATTCGGCTCTATCGCTTTCCCTGAAGTATATGCATATACAGCAATTGGGTCAATGTTACTATTTTTTATTGCATTACGTTTCTTTTATGTATCTGAAGGAACTGTAATTGAAAAAATGATGTAACTGTGTATTTTTTAATATCATGAGTGAACCTATTGTAAAAGTAGAAGGGCTTTACAAGAAATTTTGTCGGAACTTAAAGCGAAGCATGATCTACTCGACTTTAGATGTAAGTCGAAGTATGCTAGGAGTTCCTTATTCAACTGATTCTCTCCGAAAAGATGAGTTCTGGGCGCTTCAAAATATTAATCTTGAATTAAGAAGAGGTGAAACATTAGGAATTATTGGTATTAATGGTTCAGGAAAATCAACTTTACTTCGGTTGTTGACAGGAATCTTTCCACCTGATGTAGGCACAATCTCTGTGAAAGGTAGAGTAGGGGCTCTTATTGCAGTGGGAGCTGGGTTTCATCCTCATATGACGGGAAGAGAAAATATATACTTAA
>CAKZPJ010000531.1 GCA_937138955.1 uncultured Flammeovirgaceae bacterium
TGTCTTTTTGCGGATGAGTTTTCGGTAGGTGATTTTTAAATAGTTCTTAAGCATAAGTTTATGGATTGGGGTGGGGCAGCTAAGAGCGAGACGTACTTAATGCACCATGCTCCTAGCCTCTTACTATGTTATTCATACTTCAGTGAATCGGCTGGGTTGGCTAGCGCGGCTTTAATGGTTTGAAAGCTGATAGTAAGCACTGTAACTAGAAGTACTAGTAATCCCGATAATAACAGCAAGCCAACTGACATATCGATATGATAAGCAAACTCACTAAGCCAAGAGTGGGTAGCCCACCAAGCAAAAGGAGCCGCAATGATAAAGGCAATACCCACCAGTTTTAGGAATTTTTGAGCAATGAGCCAGATAATGTGTACTATATCAGCCCCTAACACTTTGCGGATACCAACCTCCTTCGTTCTCTCGGCTACTGAAAGGTGAGTTAAACCGAACAAGCCCATGCAGGCAATGAATATAGCCAGCAATGCCGCAATTCCGATAATCTCGGCGGTCTTGGTATCAGACCGATACATCTCCTCGAATTGATCGTCCAGAAAATGATATTCCAGCGGGCTATCTGGGTCAAACTGCTGAGTAACTACTTCTATATCAGCTAGGGTTTGCTGGACATTCTGCGGATTGATCCGCAACGTATAATAGTCAATTGAGTGTAGTGGGTTCTGGTAATAAGTGATCATCGTAGGAGTGATTTTCTCTCGAACCGATTCAAAATGAACATCTTGGATTACACCGATAACTTCAGCTACAAAAGGCTGATCCAGTTTGTTCTCAAAAAAATGGGTGACTTCAACAATTTGCCCAATGGGGTCGATTAAGCCCATCACCTTTACTGCCGTTTCATTAAGTATTACTTTGGCCGAGTCAGCCGTTGTGCGCCGAAAATTTCTCCCTTCCAGTAACGTAATATCGTAGGTGGGCAGAAAGCCTTCATCACCAACAAAATAAAGAAAATCTAGCGTCGATTCTTCTTTTTTAACTCCTGCGGTGGGAATTCCTTTCCACTCACCGGGCACCCGATTAGTAGCGGTTACTTGCTCTACTGTAGGTATTTTCTGAAAAGCTGCTTTCACGCCCTCGTACTTTTCCCGCATAGGTTGGGAGTTGATGTCTACCGTAATTCTCTGCTCGCGCTCGTAGCCCAAATCAGTGTTCCGTATAAAGTTTATTTGCTGATAAATGACTACTGTAGCTGTGATCATCACCATTGCCATCGCAAATTGCCCTATCACCAATAGTTGCCGGAGGCGTGGGTTACCCGGCTTACCTGTATGCTGCCTTAAGATCAACGAAGGTTTAATACGTGACAGATAAAATGCAGGATAGGCACCAGCCAATAGCCCCGAAAGTAAGCCAGCGAACAATAATACTAGTAGTATCGGACTGTCAAAAAGCTGCAATTGTAATGTCTTAGCTGATAATTCATTAAATGAAGCCAGTAGCAGTTGTACTACCGTAATTGCCAGTACCAGAGTGATCATAACAATCAGTAGCGACTCACCAATGAATTGGTAGATCAGTTGCCGACGGCTGGCACCCACTGTTTTACGTAAGCCTACCTCCTTGCTTCGCTTCATGGCTCGAGCTGTAGAGAGGTTGACGTAATTGATGAAAGCAATGAACAAGATCAGCAAGCCTAATGCCGAAAACACGTAAACGTAAGTAATATCACCTTTGTGAGCGTTGGTGTCGTTTTCCAGGTGCTGAGAATAGAAATGAACATCAGTAAGAGCTTGCAGATGATACCGGTTTTGCTGTTGATCAGCGGGACGATGCTCATTAGCTAAGGCAGTCAGTTGATCGGCTATATTGTCTGGTTGGGCATCAGGTGCCAGCAGTAAAAAGGTATTAAACCCATTAGAACTCCAATCATTCTCAGCCCATTCTTTAGCCTCTTCATTTACTGATAAAATTGTAGAAGTAGAAAATAATAGGGATGGATTTAAGTGCGAATTTGACGGAAAATCCTCGATGATACCAGTTACTTTGGCCTCAGTCCCAAACCAATTGGCGTACATACTTTTACCCAATGGGGATTTGTCGCCGAAGTATTTTTTGGCTAGAGTCTGGGTCAGCACTAACGAATTGGGTTCATCCAGAGCCGTTTCCGGGTTTCCCGCAATAAATTGAA
>CAKZPJ010000532.1 GCA_937138955.1 uncultured Flammeovirgaceae bacterium
ATCCCAACGATGGCACCAGGACCTCATCGCCTGGGTTTAAGAAGGCCAGTGAAATATGCGTAATTCCTTCTTTGGAACCCATCAAAGGTAGCACCTCTTGTTCAGGATTTAGTTCCACCGAGAAAGTACGTCGGCACCATTCCGCCATAGCTTCGCGCAAGCTTACCAAACCTCGGTAGGGCTGATAACCGTGGGCATCGGGTTGTTGGGCGACTTCGCTAAGAGCCTCAATGGTCTCGGAAGAAGGAGGCAAATCTGGGCTACCAATGCCAAGATTGATCACATCCTTACCCGCCTCATTCATTTGCCGAATCTGCTGGAGCTTACGCGAGAAGTAATATTCTTCAACCTGCTGAAGGCGACGAGCGGGAGAGATGATCATTTTTAGTCGTCGGCAAGAATATCGTCTAATACTTTATCAACATCCGCAGTCTTGAACTTAACAGTATTGTATAAATCTATTAGACCGTTCGTATCTAGAGGGAAAGTCCAAAGCCCCCTTTTTGTATTGGGATCCATTATTTCCAGCCTTATAGTAACTGACAACGCACTCAAAGAATCTATAGGCACAGAATATTTGAAAACCCCTTCTTCATTCTTACATTCATATAGTTTGAACGACCTTCCTTTATATCCTGTAGTATAAACACTTCCAATAACTTCACCATCTATTGACTGTAAATCTTCTTTAGTAAGATTGACAACATCCCATATCACATTGCCATCAGATGTTTCCTTAATAAGTTTTACTATTGCTTTACCGGCTTTCTCTTTATCAAACATAACGATCAAATTTACCTCGGTCTTCTATCAAGTTATTTATCTCCGTAATTAATGCTGAAACGTCTTCGTAGCATATCCAGATATCTTCTTTCGAAATCATTCTTTTTTTCTTGAATATCGCAGAAAGTGGTTTCTTTTGCCTATCCTTATTATGAAGATAACTATTTTTCGTTAATTCTAGTTGCTTCAAAGTTTTCCTAAGAGTTCCGCTTTCTGATTTACCTAGTTTCTTATGAATACTCCGAATAATGACAATCTGCTCCTTAATATCTTGTTTCACTTTCCATTTGGACTGTTCGAAGTTTTGCCAAATGCCAAGAAGATTAGAGTTAGACTTCGAAAGCTGTTCTAGTAAATTAGGTATACGAGAATCAAATAGTATCTTCTCTCTTAAACGCGAAATTTTGCGGTTAATAAAAATAGTGAACATCAGCGTACCAATGCTCACTATAAACCCAACGATGGTAAGATAATCAGCAACTAGAGACAGATCAGAATTCATCTAGATACATCTATCTAATTAAGAGCTTTCACTCCCGGAAGCTCTTTACCTTCCATGTATTCTAATAAAGCTCCGCCGCCGGTAGAGACGTAAGACACGTCATCGCCGTAGCCGAGGGTATTTACTGCCGCGGCTGAATCTCCGCCACCGATTAGAGAAAATGCACCATTTTTGGTAGCCGCTACTACTGCTTCAGCAATTCGTTTAGTGCCCTGAGCAAAGTTCTCCATCTCGAAAACTCCCATTGGACCGTTCCAGAGTACAGTCTTGCTATGGGCGATCACGTCGGCAAATACTTCTTGGGCTTCTGGGCCAATATCTAACCCCATCCAGCCGTCTTCAATAGCGTGATTATTGGTTATCTTGGTGTTGGCAGCGTTATCAAATTTATCGGCTATCACCGAATCAATTGGTAAGTGTAGATGGACATCCTTCTCTTTGGCTTTTTTGATAAGTTCATTCGCCAGATCCAGTTTATCTTCTTCTACCAATGAGCTACCAATCTTGCCCCCCATCGCTTTGAAGAAAGTGTAGCTCATTCCGCCCCCAATGATCAGATCATCTACTTTATCCAGTAAGTTTTCAATCACACCAATTTTATCCGAGATTTTTGCTCCGCCCATAATGGCTACGTAGGGGTGTTGAGCACTGTCCATCAGTTTTTGGGCGTTGTCTAGCTCGGCTTGCATTACATAACCGCAGGCTTTTTCACTAAAATGCTTTGCGACCACCGTAGTAGATGAATGAGCGCGGTGAGCCGAACCAAACGCATCATTTACGTATACATCGCCTAGTTTAGCCATTTGCTCAGCCAATTCCTCGTTGCCTTTGGTTTCGCCTTTATGAAAGCGCGTATTTTCCAGTAAAAGAACTTCGCCCATCGGTAGACTGCTCGCTTGGGATTCAGCTTCCTCCCCTACGCAGTCGTTGGCAAAATGTACTGGCGTACCATCTAGCAGTTCCGAAAGGTGATTTACCAAGTGCTTCAGCGAAAACTTTTCTTCCGGCCCTTCTTTCGGGCGACCTAAATGAGACATTAAAATGGCCGCTCCCCCATCGTTAAGAATTTTTTTAATGGTAGGCACTGCTGCTCGCATCCGAGTATCATCGGTAATAGAAAATTCTTTGTCGAGTGGCACATTAAAGTCTACTCGAACTAGCGCTTTTTTTCCAGAGAAATTAATATCGTCTACAGTTTTCATCTGTTAAATGGTTGATTGTTAAATTACTAAATTGTCACTGGTCACTTGTTGTCATTGCACACTGCACATTTTTCATCGTTCACTGCCAATTGCACATTGCACACTGTTCATTGCTAACTGTCTCCGGCTTCGGTTCAAAATTAAACCTTTCCCACTACACCTCGCAAGCTAAACCACAAAAGTATTTTCTAAGTAGGGATATTTCCGGTAGTATATTTCCTATGATGCCATATTTTACCAATCTTTGACTAATGGATAAGATTGCCCGCTACGCAGCCATCCTACTCAACCTATGGCTACTTCCTTTCATTATTAAGGCGCAGTCAATATTGCCCGATAGTTTGCTAGAGCAGTCTCGGCTATATCAACAGACGAGACAGTTTGATAGCGCGGCATTAATAGCGGAACAAGCAATAGCCAAATACTCAGACCCCAATTATCAAGCCTGGGCCTACTACGAATTAGGCCGATCGCAACGTCGCCTCGACCAATTAACGACGGCTACTAATAACCTAATTAAGGCCATTCGCAACACCCAAGACAGCAGCTTAAAGGTAAAGGCTCACTACGAACTAGGAATAAGCTATAGCGATCAGATGCAGCCCGAGTCTGCTATCTACCACTACGAACGCGCACTTTTATTCAATCCGGATACGCTACAATTAGTGCGAATCTACGGTGGAATTGCTGATGAGCATAATTACTATTTTGGTAATTACCTTGAAGCGGAAGGTTTTTACGAGAAGGCCCTGCGCCACCTACAATCACTGTCAGGTAGTTCTCAAACTTCGTTGTTGCGGTTATTATATAATCTAGCTGCCGTTCATCAGCAACGAGATGACTTTTACGCTGCATTAGATTACGCTCTACAGGCAACGCAAATTGCTAAAGCAACGCAAAGCATTAATTTGGAAGTGTGTTATTCTTTGCTGGGCACTATTTATCATCAGTTACAGCAGTACCCCGCTGCAATTACCGCCTATGAGAGCGCTATTGAACAAGGAGTTGAGTCGGGAGGCAAAATGAACACCGATCTTACCCGATACTATAACAACTTAGGTTTACTATACTCTGACCAAGAAGAATACGAAAAGGCTATACCCTATTTTCAGCAAGCCCAGCAGATTGCATCGCACCATGACTATCCGCGAAGCGTAGCCGACCAAGCCGATGGTTACCAGTATTTAGGTAATACGTATACTCAACTTCGCGATTTTTCTACGGCTCACCGTTACCTTACTCAAGCCCTGAAACTAAAGCGACGCTTCTACGGTAACGTTCACCCTGAAACTGCTCGAACATTAGAAGGCTTTAGTCGCTATTACCAGGACCAACAGCAGTTGGACTCTGCTCTTTATTTCCAACAACGGGCACTAATTGCTGAGATACCCGAATTTACGCAAGAGGAGATATTGGCAAACCCTAGCTGGGAACAGTTAGAGGACTACTCTCGTGTGTTTGGAACGTTAAGCACTAAAGCTGAACTGCTCTACCAGCGCTACCAACAGAGTGGGCAGTTAGATGATCTTACGTCAGCCATTGCTATCTTTGCCAAAGCTGATTCTTTGATGCACCTACACCGCGTTTCGTACGAGTACGAAAGCTCACAGCTACAGCTATTAGAAAAACAAAAATCGTCGTACGAAATGGCGGTCGCCAGTTGCTACTTAGCCTACGAAGCTACTCAGGACGAAGCCTACGCCCGGCAGGGACTCTACTTTATGGAGCGGAGCAAAGCGGTCATTTTGTGGGATGTATTGCGCGATGTTGCTGCTCGCAGTAGTCTAGGAGTTTCGGATAGTTTACAGCGAGAAGAACGCGCTATCAAAGCTCAAATGACTCGGTTGGTTAATGAGATGACGGAACAACGACGCCAGCCTACTCTCAACCAAGCAACGCTAGATTCGCTACAAAGAAAACGTTTTAGTTTGCACCGTCGTCAAACTCGTTTGCAGGAACAGCTAACTTCCGCTTATCCGAGCTATGTACAATTGAAATATGCTTCCCCCACTCTACCTTGGGATCAGATTGAGCAGAATCTATCTGAGCAACAGCAAAATATTATTGAATTCTTTTGGGGTACTCATCACGTTTACGCACTGAAATTATCACAAAAGGAAATCCGGTTTTACCGAACGCCTATTTCTGAGCAATTGATAGCAGCTATTCAGCGCTTGCGGCAACTACTTCAACAAGGGCCTTCCCCCAACAACTATGAACAAGAAACTGGGGAGTACTTAGCCTTGGCGTTTTACATCTATCGGGAGTGCTTAGCTCCGGCTTTTCTAGATGGTAAGCTCCCTGCCCATCTTACTTTGGTTCCGGATGGCCCACTGTTGTATCTTCCCTTTGAAGCTTTGCTAACCGAAAGTGCGCCCTTAACTAACGATCCTGACTATCGTACATTCCCGTATTTATTACGTAGTAGCACTATTCAGTATTCTCCGTCTTTGCAGGTATTACTAAATACCCAGACCAAGCGGGAAACCTCAGATAGTAATGCTTTTCTTCGTTTGTTAGCATTTGGCTTTACTGATCAACTATCCCGCACTATTGCTACCGAACAAGCAGGTTTGGTAGCTGTACCCGGCACATTCAAGGAGATTAAAGCTATAGAAAGGCTCACATCGGCTCAGCTATTGGCGGGGACAGAAGCTAGTGAAACCCACTTTAAACGTTATGCCGAAGACTATCAAGTGCTTCATTTGGCGTTACACGGTCTTTCTGACTCAACCAATTCTAATAATAATATTCTATTTTTTCCTGCACCTTCCGATTCGGTGAATGACGGTGAGCTTCACTCATTTGAATTATATGACCTACAACTGACCAATACTAAGTTAGCGGTGTTAAGCGCCTGCGAAACCGGTACCGGACGCTGGGAGGCGGGTGAAGGAGTATACAGTATGGGACGAGGATTTGCCTACGCCGGATGCCCCTCAGTAATTATGAGCTTGTGGAAAGTTAATGATGCATTCACCGCTCGGATTATGCCTACATTCTATCGTTCACTATTTAAGGGCGCCCGGATAGATCAGTCGCTCCGAAGAGCGAAGCTTCGGTTTATTGAACGGGCAAATAAGTATCAGGCTCACCCTAGTTACTGGGCTGCCTTCGTGCTTCAGGGTGAGCCTTCACCTATCGTGCATTACCGAGACACTTACTTAGCGGGATTGCTTACGCTCTTAATTGGCTTTGGGTATTTTTTAATAGGCTTTACCCGAAAAAAAAAGCCAGCAAGGTAGCTGGCTTTTCGTTTATGTGCGATCTTCTTCTTCTTTAGGTTTAGATGGCTTGGGTTTGTCCCCGCCTCCTGACTTAAAGATAGTGGATGTTGCGAATGTTGTGCGTGGCATAGCGTTGGTTTTAAAGGTTACAATTTACTATTGGTATCTTCTAAGTTAAAAAATGTCATCGGTCAATAGAAGGTTTTTGACTTATTTCTCAATATCTTTTCTACGTATTAGTAAATCGCCTAAATTATGGACATAAAAGAGTACAAAGCCAGCTTACAACAGACTGAAGCACCATCTAACCTAAATAAACCACTGCAAGCTTTATGGTACGCCGCGAAAGACGACTGGAATAGAGCACACGAATTGATTCAAGATGAGTCAGATGCTGATAGTGCTTGGGTACATGCGCACCTTCATCGGGTAGAGGGCGATATGTTTAACGCTAAGTATTGGTATAAGAGCGCCAACCGTCCTACTTCTGATGAAACTTTTGAACGAGAATGGGAAAAAATTGCATCTGACTTAATTTAAAAGAAAAAAGCTTGTTAAAGTAATTACTAAACTTTACCTTAATCAGAATAATGAACATAATATGGTGTTTTCACTGATTTATTGCTTCTGCTGTCTGAAATGGGATTTCAGATCTGTTTATCCTTACTTACAAATTCAGGATTTATTTGTAACTTAGTGTTATAATTCTATGATTTATTTGTTTTTTTTATTATTTTTATAAAAATATTACAAGCGCATCTACAGTGTTATTTTATACTTTTTAAAGCAGAACTAAAATGGAGAGTAGCAATAATAAGACAACTAACTTGATTGAAGCACTTAAGGAGTACAATAAATCTCTGTCTGAGCAGATTACTCGCATAAAATCTTTTATCAGCGAAATTGATAAGCAGATAAATCATCACCAGAAAGATAGTGCTCCTGATGAACAAGACAAGATTAATGTTCCCTTCTCAAAGGACTATCTTATTTATAAGTCGAAGAAAAACACAAATTAACCGTACTGATTAGCTTAACCCGTTTACTTCTACCTCTCGGCTAACTTTTTTTACAAGTCCTTGCAATACTCGACCTGGTCCACATTCCGTGAATTGAGTTGCTCCATCGTTTAGCATATTTGATACCGATTGTGTCCAGCGTACTGGAGCCATGAGTTGAGCTATCAAATTCTTCTTAATCACGTCTATCTCAACCGCTGGTAAACCAGTTACATTTTGATAAATCGGGCAGATAGGTTTATTAATATTCGTTTGATTAATTGATTGTTCAAGTTTGCTATGAGCAGGCTCCATAAGAGGTGAGTGAAAAGCCCCGCCTACCGCCAATGGAATAACGCGCTTAGCCCCAGCTTCTTTTAGCACTTCAGTAGCTAATTCTATTCCCTGATAAGTACCGGAAATCACTACTTGGCCGGGTGAGTTATAATTAGCCGGAACTACAACTTCGTTTTCAATTGATTGGCAAGCATCTTCTACTACAGCGTCTTCTAAACCTAATACTGCAGCCATAGTAGATGGATTCTGCTCACACGCCTGCTGCATCGCTTCCGCTCTTTGCAATACTAGTTGTAGACCATCAACAAAACTTAAAGCCTGACTAGCTACTAGTGCTGAGAACTCCCCCAGTGAGTGACCGGCTACCATATCTGGGGTAAAATCTTCCTGAACCGTAGCTCGTACTACCGAATGAACAAAAATCGCTGGTTGGGTTACTTTCGTTTGCTTTAGGTCATCCCCAGAGCCTTCAAACATTATTTTTGATATAGAAAACCCTAGTGTTTCGTCTGCTTGATGAAATAATTCTTGGGCTCGACTGTTCTGATCAAACAAGTCTTTACCCATACCAGGAAATTGAGCACCTTGACCAGGAAAAATATAAGCGTGTTTCATAAATAGATATAGGTTATGGTTATACTACAAATCTAGATTTCAACTCAGGCGTTGGAATCCGACAGCTTTCACTTTGACCAAAAGCTTGGTAACGAAAGCGGGCCACAATATCGTAAAAAAAGTTGCGAATAAAAGAAGGTACTACTATGAAGGCATAGCATAGAGGCCAGATTCCTGACAGATGACGGGCAATACGGAGGGCGGCAGCACTTTTTAAATACACTCTTTCGCCTTGAATAAGTACTAGACTATCCAAATACTGAGCATCTAGCTGATGTTTTTTTAGCAGTTCTTGCCCTGCT
>CAKZPJ010000533.1 GCA_937138955.1 uncultured Flammeovirgaceae bacterium
GGCCCGGTCGGGATAACTTTTCTTTATCCAATCTTTAAAAAGCGGACCGATGGATTTGTTGAGACGTACTACGGTGTAACCCGCTGACAAAGCTCCTGCATCCGCTACCTGTCGCATTAGTGAGGGAATCTCGTGGTCGTTTAGGGAAGGAATAATCGGAGCCAGCATGGTTCCGCAAGGAATTCCCGCATTAGAAAGCGTCTCTAGAGTCTCCAGCCGCTTGGCAATGCTGGCGGTGCGGGGTTCCATCTTAGAGCGTAGGTCTTCGTTTTGAGTAGTAATTGAGAAATACACGTGAACCAATTGCTCGGCGGCTAATTCTTTTAAAATAGGTAAGTCGCGTTCGATCAATCGGTTTTTGGTAATAATTCCTACCGGGTTGCCATACTTCAGACAGACTTGTAGTAGCTGTTGGGTGATTTTTAACTCTCGTTCTACGGGTTGGTAGCAATCGGTATTTCCCGAAAGAGCAATCGGCATGGCTCGCCAACTGCGCCGTTGGAATGCCTCTTCTAAAAGCTTAGGTGCATTTGGTTTAGCAACAATCTTTTGCTCGAAGTCGAGTCCGGCGCTAAAGCCCCAGTACTCGTGAGAGTTGCGAGCGTAGCAGTAGATACAGCCATGTTCACAGCCTTGGTAGGGATTTACTGAGTACATCATCTGTAAGTCAGGACTATCGCTTTTGCTGATGATCTTTTTCGGATGATCGATAATGATCTGCCTTTGGGGCGAAGCATACACTTCTTCATCAATTCCTTCCCAATGCTCCTGAACGAACTGGTTACTTAGATAAGAATTAGCCGGATTGAACTGCGCCCCTCTTCCCGACTTATAAGAATGATCCATGAAGCTCACTTTAAGAAGTATATGCTTAATATAAGTAATAAATGTTTACAAAAAGAATTTACGCTCTAACGAAAGTGAGAGGGAATGAAAAAATGGTAAGGAAAATAAAGTTTATTGAGCTACTAAGTTAGTGGGCTTAAAGTCTACAGTGGAATCAGCTAGTTTAGTTTTATCCACTTTCTGGTTGATCTTAATAAATTTCATACCAAGCACATAGGCTTTGCCATTGTTTACTGCATCTACCGCCAGCAGCGTGTCGCCTTTGAAGTACCAAACCGAAAAGCGAGTAGCGTCGTCTTCCTCTTTTCGAACCAAAACTTCTTCATAGCCAGTAGATAAGCCGACCATCTGCAACTTAATATCGTATTGATCTGACCAAAACCAGGGGATACTATCGTAGATAGTGTCTTTACCAGCGATAGCCGCCGCCGCAACTTTAGCCTGATCTACCGCATTTTGTACTGACTCTAGCCGAACGAAACGATCGTAGTGCGGATTGTGGTGGAAAGTGCAATCGCCAATGGCATAAATATTTTTGTCCTCAGTACGAGCAGTAGCATCTACCCGAATACCATTTTCAATATCCAGTCCAGCTTTTTCGGCTAAATCGGTATTTACTCGAATGCCACAGCCTACCACAATAATATCAGCTAGGTAATGAGAACCGTCCGCGCACTTTACCGTATTTTGAGAATCATTACTTTCTATGGTGCTAACATCTTTATTAGCAGAAACATTGACACCCTGCTCGGAATGCAACTGATGAAAAAAATCTGACATTTCTGGGGAAGTTACTCGAGCTAGCAACCGCTCTTCACGCTCTAGAATTGTGACCGCAGCCCCTAGTTTTTTCAGAGAAGCAGCAATCTCTAATCCAATATAACCACCACCAATCACAACTACCCGTTTGCATTCGCTAGTACGAAATGCATCGCGAATATTGTTAACATCCTCGGCAGTTCGCAGAGGGAATAGGTTGGAAGCAGAATCAATACCGGAAATAGGTGGAATAAGGGGGCGAGCTCCAGTTGCGATTACTAACTTGTCATAAGCCTGAATACTGCCGTCGCTCAGCGTAATGCTTTTCTCCGCCCGATTGATAGCACTAACTGTAGTTCCAAGCCGTAGTGTAATCTTCTCCTTCTCGTAGCTTTCGGTGGGTTTGAGAGCATGATCCTCAATACCATCTTCGTTAGTCAGATAGGTTTTAGAGAGCGGCGGACGATGGTAAGGTAATTCAGGGTCAGTATCGAAAAGAATGACTTCACCCGGCCAACCTTCTCTACGAAGTGCAAACGCCAGGTTTACTCCGGCATGGCTAGCTCCAATAACGACACAGGTTGAGTTGGCTAAATCGGTAGACATAGATTGGTTGAATTATACTACTTAGCCACTCGCAGCACAATGCCGTCAAGTTCATCGCTGACGGTTAGCTGGCAGGAAAGGCGGCTGTATTCATCTACATCGTCATCAAACTCCAGCATGTCTTTTTCCATTTCTTCGGGTTCACCTATTTTATCCATAAACTCAGGAGCTACGTGTACGTGGCAGGTGGCGCAGGAGCAAACGCCGCCACAGTCTCCGTCAATGCCTTTAATATCATTTTGCACCGCCAGCTCCATCACAGAACCGGAGTTACCTTCTACAGTGATAGTTTCGTCGTTGGTCGTAATGAAAGTAATCTTAGCCATAAATGACTTTGGTTTTTTTAGTTATCTGATTGAATTGCCTCACGAAAGTAGCGAGCATATTTACAACTTATCGAGAATGAATTAGTTTCAGAAGCTGGGCTGATGACAGCTATATCTCAGGCGATAATAGCAAAAATGTTACTTACGACCTTTGAACTTTACACTAATTCGGTTGTAGCCCACTTTACGATTAAACTTGCCCAGTTCTTCAATATTTTCCTCGTAATCCTGAATCTGGATAGAGCCAACTTTAGCGGTTAATGCCTTAATCAACATTTTCATGATTTGACGGGCGTGAGTAGCTCCCAAACAATTGTGATGGCTAAAGCCGAAACTGACATGCGGATTTAGCTTACGATCGAGCACTACTTCGTTAGGGTTCTCAAAAGCTGAGGCATCTCAGTTGGCAGAAGCCCAGCATAGCGAAACTCGGCTGTCGGCTTTCACGGCATATTCGCATACTTGAGTATCTTCGGTCACCACCCGACCCATCTGAGTTAGCGGAGCAAAATAGCGAATCAGTTCTTCGGTAGCTTTTCCTATAATTTCCGGCTCATCCTGCAATTTTTTCAGGGATTCAGGATGTTCAGCAAAGTACGCAATTGAGTTAGTAACTGCGTTAATTACCGTGTCGCGCCCTCCGGCAAAGGTGAGGATCATGACGCCTTTTACCTCTTCGCGCGTCATTTTTCTACCTTCAATTTCTGAGGCTAATAATACCGAATACAAATCTTCACCCGGATTTTCTATTGCCTGAGTAATCTGCTCATCAATGTAATCGTACAGAATAGCAGCTTTGGAACCATCCAGAGGATCATCTTCGCTGCGGAAAACGTGGGTTCCCCAGGAAACCCAGGTTTCGGCTTCAGAATACGGAATATTAAGTAATAGTGTTAACGCTCGGGATTGCAGTGGAAGTGAAAATTCACTGACTACTTCTACCGAGTCTTGCGTAAGGGCTTCATCAATGATAGCGTTTATTTGTTCCGTCAGCTTTTCTTCGTAGTCTGGTTCTAACGGACGTTTAAACCAAGGCTCAACTAGTGCCCGGTAGTTGCCGTGCATCGGAGGGTCTACTTCAAAGGGAATTTGACGGGTTTCGCGAATGTTTACTTCCGAGGGTACTACAATCCGACCCGGAGTCGCTCCAGATTGGAAAGTCTTCCAGTTATGCGCCGATTTGCGAACATCCTTAAGGCGCAAAAGCATGGTTACCGGATCATCTTGATCGTTCATTTCACCGTAGCCCTTTTCGAGGCGGGTTTGCTCAAACGGATCGGGAAACGCACTTTTATCCATGTGATTTCTTGTTAAGGTGTTAATAATCTTAACTGGGCAAAGAGACAGCTTGCACTCTACTAAGGATACGAAGAACAAAAGATTATCTGCACAGATCGTTTGCTATTTTAACAGATTAGTACCGTATTTCAACCTAAAATGACAGAATAATGGAAAAACAGTGTCTTTTTAGATAACACTCGGATAGTACGGCGTACTAAAGTCAGAACTCTCTAGCTACCTATTTTATGCATGACCTCCGCATAGATAGCGGCTCCTATTATTCCCGCGTGGTTTCTAGATTCAGCAACCTTTATTGGAATATCCACAGTTAGGTGGTCTTTAAACTTATCGAACTTTTTACTGATGCCTCCCCCTAGTATGAAATAGTCAGGAGCCATAACTCGTACCAGATGGTGAAGGTAGTAGTCGAAGCGTTTAGCCCACTCTTTCATAGATAAATCCTCTCTTTTTCGGGCTGAGTCGGCGGCGTAGCGTTCCACCGGCTCACCGTCTTTATAAAGAATATGCCCTAGTTCCATGTTAGGAATAAGTTGCCCGTTGTAAAACAAGCCAGTGCCAAGACCAGTACCAATGGTAATCATCATGACTTTTCCTTTCAAACCCTTGGCTGCACCAAATTCCATTTCGGCTACTCCGGCTAAATCAGCATCGTTGCCTAAGTAGAATGTTAGTCCATTACATTGCTTGCTGAATAACTCATCGGCTTGGGTGCCAATCCATTTGGAACTGATATTACCGGCAGTCATGGATTTTCCGTTGATAATCACGGCCGGAAAACTGCACCCGACGAAGTCTTTCCAGTCAAAGTGCTTTACTATTTCCTTAACCGTTTCAGCGACTGATTTAGGAGTAGCCGGTTTAGGAGTATCAATTCTGAATCGGTCGGTAATCAGTTCACCTTGTTCGGTGTCTACAATGGCTCCTTTGATTCCTGAACCGCCTACATCTAGTCCTAAAATTTCCATAGTATGCTTTTGCTTAGTCTATTATCTCGAGAATAGGTTAACGCTATTGTGAAAGTTAAAACTTTGGTCTGGATGTATTGTTTGTCATGTACGAAGAAACCAAAGTGTGCCGTCTCGCTTCTCACTTGCAGTATAAAGAAATAATTTCAGAAACCTTTGAATAGCGCATACTCATTGATGACTTTATCAGTAGCTAATGTTACTGCTCACCTGAGTATTGATCGTAAGAACCCTCGGTAACCTTTTTTACTGCTTGCAAATACTCGAACCCATATTTTAGATCGGGGAGTAAATAGCCTCCTTTAATCCACTCGTTCCACGAAAAGATAGTGATTAGCTTCGTTTGATCAGGATGTTTATCGCAGTATTCTTTGGCTTCTTGCAGATAGGCGGCGAAACTTTCCGGTGACTTATTATAACGCACAATATCATGCGTTCCTTTGTCGGGAAAACGAGGTGTATCATCCCATCCGATAGATGCATTGAGGAATAGCGGTATTGCAAGTTGTTCGGCCCAGGCGTCTCTTCTCTCAATGGCTTTGGTTCCCCATTTTATATAATCTTGTTCTTTCATCCATCCCCAGTTATACTGAGTAGCACTATTAAATTTTAGAGCTTCCACTGTTTCCACCGTGTTTTTGTTGGGCTGACCAAAGAGTATTGCTTGGAGATGAAGTCCGGGGAAGCCTGCTGCCTTCGTCTGCTCTCTAAAATAATTGAGTGCCTCATGGGTTGCCTCCAATCCACCGAGTCCTTCCATTAAGTTAGTAAGGCTAAAGATGGATAAGACGGGCATACCGTCAATTTTAGTGTAGTTGAGTTGTTTAAAATACTTAGTAATTACTCTATCAACCATGGCTTTAAAATTATCCAGGTCTACGGCACCGTCCCAGAGTAACATGTCTACATCCGGATATTTATGTACGTTCCAGTAGTTTTGTTTCACATGGTGGTTGGCCCACATCAGGTAAAAATTTATTTTATCTCGATTGGGCGCTTTTAAAAATACGTTATTGAGTGAGCTTTCCGAAAACGGGCCTTCTTCGAACCAGGACCAGTCGAAAATAAAGGTGTTTACTCCATGATCGGTGGCGGCATCAATCCATTTTTCCGCAATATATCAATAACTATCAGCAGTTTATTTGTGTACGGCTGCAAATTGTTATTTTTGTGTACGGCTGCAAATTTTTCCTTTATGAAATGTACTCACTTCCTGTTCGGCATCTCATTTTTGATTACCGCAGTCAATGTATCGTGCGCCCAGCAATCTCGGCAAGCAGTTGCGCTATTTGATGGCAAAACTTTCCAAGGCTGGGAAGGTGATACCACGAACACCTGGAAAATTGAAGATAGAGCCCTAGTAGGTGGATCACTCACCGAAACCGTGCCGCACAACGATTTTCTGGTTACCATCCAACCCTACGAAGATTTTATACTGAGCTTGAAATTTAAACTACTGGGCGATGAAGGATTCATAAACGCCGGAATACAATTTCATAGTCAGAGGATGGATGATCCGGCTTACGAGATGATCGGCTACCAAGCTGATTTGGGCAAAGATTATTGGGCCAGTCTCTACGATGAATCGCGGCGGCGTAAAACGCTGGCTGCCCCAGATTCAGTATTAGTAGCTGAGATATTAAAGCCTAACGAGTGGAATGATTATATGATTAGAACAAAAGACGGACGTATCCAATTGTGGCTGAATGGGCAAAAAGCAGTAGATTACTATGAGCCTGATGCATCTATTCCCCAATCAGGCTACATCGGTCTGCAAATTCACGGTAATGGTAAAGCGAAAGTATTTTATAAGGACATTGTGCTGGAGGAGCTATAAATTAATTGGCTATAATTGCTTAAAGCTAAGCCTCTTTAAAAAAATAGCTCTACCTTATTTACATCAACGCTGCTCGACAATACTCTAGGCACTTAGCCACTTCTTGTACGGCGTTAGAATCGTCAGGAATTTGGTATTCCAATTCTATCGTTGCCGGGAAAGTATATTTCTGATCGCGCATCAGTTGCAGAACGGCAGTAATCGGTGTATCTCCTGTTCCCCAAATAAGGTTCTTCTGTCCATTAGCCAAATTTTCCCGATCTTTCACGTGCATGCTCATTATTCGGTCATATTTCCTATTAACCAGCATTAGCGGATCAGGATTACCAGCTGCCACGTAGTGCCCTATATCCAGGTTCATTGCGTTATACTTAGATTGTTTCAATGCGGTATCCCAAAATGTTGGGGTCTGCTGAGTGTGTCCGTGGTAGCCTACGTACATTTTATTCTTTTTAGCCAGTTTTCCCAAACGTTGGGTATGAGCATCGTCGCTCGGATGTTCTAGCGTGACATGACTGGCTCCGAGTGCTTTGGCAGCTTGCATACCGTAGCTGATCTCAGCATCGGAATTATCTTTGCCGAAGGCTCCAGGCTTAAATGCATAAATACTCACGCCAGCATCGTTGTACATTTTCTTTATTTGAGCAAACTTATCCATTGACACCTCTGCTCGCCACTTAGCCACTTCTTGATTATACGATTTCATTTGAGCCTGCATATCAGCCAGTTCCTTTTTCTGATCTTCGGTTAACTCCTCGCCTTTCCGTTCGGCTCTTCTTAAACGAGAGAAAGCTCGGCGGTCTACCGAACTTTCGGGCTTCCCAACAAAAGATTCAGCGGGATCGCCCATTAGCTCAATGGTGCTGATACCGGCATCCAGCACATACTGTAAAGTAGCCTCAGCACTCTGGTCAGGCATACTCCGAAAAGAGTAGGTGATGACTCCAATGGGTACCCCATTAATCACTGAGTTGGGTTCGTTGTAGTGTTTAACTATCTGGGGTGCACCAATCAGCGATGGAGCCACCGAGAGACCCGTGGCGAGTGATACAGAATTTTGAAGAAAACGACGGCGAGATACGTGAGTTGGTAGATTGTCTTTCATAAATATTTAGTTTGTGATAGAGGTCAGTAGATGATGAATTATGTAGCGTAAACAGTATCATTCAGGTAAGTATTACGCAGTTTGCCTCTCGGATCATAGGTCTTCATTAACTCTAAGAAATCCGGCAGCTTTTCGTAGCGAGACTGTAATACTTTAGGATCAAGCGTAAATAGTTTACCCA
>CAKZPJ010000534.1 GCA_937138955.1 uncultured Flammeovirgaceae bacterium
TATCAGTGTTGGGTTTATGTCCAATCGCTACGAAGAAGCCCTGAGCAGTAATATCTTGCTTCTCTCCAGTTTGATTGTTAACCACCCGCACTCCTTCCACTGCATCTTCACCAAGTATTTCTTCCGTTTCAGTGTTCCACAGAATTTCAATATTCTCGGCTCGCTCTACCCGCTGCTGCATAATGGCGGAGGCTCGCATTTCGTCGCGACGAACTAGCAAATATACTTTGTTCGCCAACTTAGAAAGATAGCTAGCTTCTTCAGCGGCAGTATCGCCACCACCAACCACTACTAAATCTTGTCCCCGGAAGAAAAAGCCATCGCAAACCGCACAGGCCGAAACACCTTTGCCATTGAGTCGCTCTTCGCCGGGCAGGCCCAACCACTTAGCGGATGCACCCGTAGAGATGATCACCGATTGAGCTTCAATTTCGTGCTCATCGTCAACAATTGCTTTCAGCGGATAAACCGAAAAATCTACTTTCGTAATCATACCAAAACGAACATCTGTACCAAACCGCTCGGCTTGCTTCTGAAAGTCTATCATCATTTCAGGCCCCGTTACACCTTCAGGATAGCCGGGATAGTTTTCTACATCAGTGGTTGTAGTAAGTTGTCCGCCAGGCTGAATTCCTTGATATAATACTGGTTTCAGATTAGCCCGAGCGGCATAAACAGCGGCGGTATAACCGGCTGGTCCAGAACCTATTATTAATACTTCTACTTTTTCCGTTTCCATATATTGTACTGATTGAAAATTGAAAATATCAAATTATTGCTCCTTTGGTCGTCATCACAACTCTATACAATAATTTCTAAGAGGCTATTACGTTGCCTTAATTCACTAAACTATAGTACGTTGTTGGGAAATACAAAGTTGTAGATACAAAAAAAGCCCCCATTTCAGGTGGCTTATTATGTTATACTAATGTTTGATTTTCTACCCTAAATATGGCTTCAATGCTTTGCTACGCGAGGTGTGGCGCAGGCGGCGGATTGCTTTTTCTTTAATCTGCCGAACCCGTTCACGAGTTAGATTAAACTTTTCGCCAATCTCTTCCAAAGTCATCGCGTGCTCACCATTCAGACCAAAATATAAGGAGATGACATCAGCTTCACGCTGAGTTAGCGTAGAAAGTGCTCGCTGTACTTCCTTACGAAGTGAATCATTCATTAGAGAAGAATCGGGAGTGTTCTCTGATTCATTCTCCAATACATCTAGCAAGCTATTTTCTTCTCCCTGTACAAACGGCGCATCCATTGATACATGGCGACCAGAAATTTTCATGGTATCTACCACTTCGCTAGTACTTACTTCCAATACGTCAGCCAATTCGTCCGGGGACGGCTCACGCTCAAACTTCTGTTCCAGTTCTGAAAATGTCTTGGAAATTTTATTGAGTGAGCCAACTCGGTTTAAAGGTAATCGTACAATCCGCGATTGCTCGGCTAATGCTTGCAGAATAGACTGACGAATCCACCACACCGCGTAAGAGATAAATTTAAATCCACGAGTTTCATCGAATCGTTGAGCGGCCTTAATTAGTCCCAGGTTTCCTTCGTTGATTAAATCGCCCAAAGTTAGTCCCTGATTTTGGTACTGCTTAGCCACCGATACCACAAACCTAAGATTCGCTTTGGTTAATTTCTCTAAAGCTAACTGATCGCCAGAACGGATACGTTTCGCTAAATCTACTTCTTCATCTGGAGTTAACAAATCTACTTTACCAATCTCTTGAAGATATTTATCCAGCGACTGGCTTTCGCGGTTGGTGATTTGCTTACTAATCTTGAGTTGTCTCATGCACGTGATTTCTTCAT
>CAKZPJ010000535.1 GCA_937138955.1 uncultured Flammeovirgaceae bacterium
GTCTGAACCAGTTATGGAGTAAGGGTTAAGGAAGTATGGGTTTGTTCTTTCTAAACCTTTTTTTTGACCGGGAGATAAAACACTATTCACGGGGCTTTTTTCCGAGTAATTGACGAGTACTTTGTAATCATGCGAGTTTGTCTTGTCGGTGTTGATGAATCCTATGGTGAAATCTACTCGGTCTCCTTTGGCTACCTCGACAACCAAGGAGTAATGATCGGACAAAACTTTGAACGCTACTCATTACGCCTCAATAGCGATCATGAGTTAAATAGCTGGCTCAAGATTGGGCAAAGCCTACAACTGACTCGGGCTAATGAAGAAGCCATTGGTGGTACGGGAGCTTTCAATAACGTATTTCAGGGAGGGTGGCGAATGAAACCTACTATAAACCCAGAAATACTTCCTGATGGTACTTGGAATGGACCAACCCGCCCCGGTGAACCGTTTAATTTCTCTACCTTCAGTCCTAACCAATTTGTATCTGAATGGGATAACTTAACCAAACAGTGGAACGCCCTGGGAAACGTATACGCCGAAATTGAATTAGCCGAAGGACTTACATTTCGCTCTACGGTAAGTGGCTTCTTTAGATTTAACGATGGAACCAACTGGACCCCTCAGTTACAGAATGCGGGCGGAAACGGCGAGGCAACTCGACTAAGCCGAAGTACTAACACTACTACTAATTGGCAGTGGGATAATATACTTACGTATAGTAAAAGTTTTGGGGATCATAACCTATCGGCCCTCGTCGGTTATTCGGCTCAGGAAAACCGGTTTGAAAGCCTCAACGCGGGTGTTAATGATTTTCTAGACGAATCAGTAGTAGTACTTAGTGGAGGAAATCCAGAAACCTTAACTGGAGGTGGCGGTATTACCGACTGGTCGCTCAATTCAGTAATTGGACGTATAACGTACGACTATAACAGTAAATATTTACTGCAAGCAAACATCAGAGCCGATGGATCCTCCCGTTTCGGGGCAAACAATCGATGGGGATACTTTCCCTCATTCTCCGCCGGATGGCGGCTTTCGGAAGAGAGCTTTTTTAGCGTTCCTTTTATCAGCGATTTAAAGCTACGAGGAAGCTGGGGGCAATTGGGGAACGATCAGATTGGACTTTATGCGTTTGCCGCTGCGGTAAACCTTTCTCAACGGTACACCTTCGGCGAAAGCCAAAATATTCTACCCGGTGCAGCACCTCTGCAACTCGCTAATTCCGATGTTAAATGGGAAGAAACTACCCAAATGGACGTAGGTATTGACATGGGAATGTTTGAAAATAGTGTGTTACTGACTCTCGACTACTTTGTGAAGACTACCGACGACATGCTACTTCAAGTACCTATTCCCTTATCAAGCGGCTACTTAAACGCACCATTTGTAAACGCAGGTAGCGTAGAGAATCGGGGTTGGGAGATGGCACTTACCTATCGCGACTACAGTGGAAGCTTTACTTGGGATGCCACCATGAACCTTTCTAGCATACAAAACGAAGTGCTGGCGTTAGGGCAAGGTGAACGAATTATCACCGGAGCTAACAACGGCGATCAAGTAGCTGACGTTGGCACCGAAGTGTTCTCCTTTTTTGGCTATCAGTCTGATGGGTTGTACCAAAATCAGGCGGAACTAGATGCGGTAAATGCGCTCAATCCAGAGCGGGAATATGATCCAGGTGCTGTACCCGGGGCGGTGCGGTTTAAAGATATTGATGGGGATGGCCTTATTACGGATCAAGATCGTACGATTATTGGGTCACCTTATCCTGACCTAATTTATGGCTTCAATTTCTCGGCTCAGTACGCTAACTTCGACTTTTCCCTATTTCTACAAGGAACCTTAGGCAACGAATTACTGATTGCAAACAACGATAATTTTGCAATTCAACCCGGTGGTCTGTTACGTTATAATCTGGATCGTTGGAACGGCGATGGTAGTACCAATGATGCGGTACTATGGGGAGTAGGTGGATTTCAAAATGCTAGTGGCGGTCGTGATGGAAGATCAGCCGATTATATGGTATTCGATGGTTCCTTCTTACGAGTGAAGAATTTACAGTTAGGATATACCATTCCTTCCAGTTTGACAGACAGAATCAATATTTCGCGCCTACGGTTCTACGTAAGCTCTAAAAACCTTCTTACGTTTTGGAATCGCCCTGAGTACAATTTCATAAATGATCCTGAACTGGGTCGTGAAGGTTCGGGTTTTGGTAAATTCAACTTAACAACCACTCCACAAACAACCACAATTTTATTCGGGATAAATCTGGATCTTTAATCCTGATAAATAATTACTACGCCCCCTAATTCTATCACTATGAAAAAAATATTAGTCATATTATTAATTGTCCCCCTTTCGCTGGTCACCTACATTTCCTGCGATAATAGTTTCCTAGAAAGGGCTCCACTTAATGAAGCTTCCGATGTTACTTTTTACCAAACTGAAAGTGACGCTGTCGCTGCTACCAATGCCATCTACGATGTGATGCAGTATGGCCGAATGTGGAAATTTGAAATCAGCGTAATTGGAAATCGTTATAACGACGATCTAGGTATTATCCCCCGCCCCACGCAGTTTCCGTCTGATTTTCAGGCTACCAACGGGCGCCGACTAAGTATGTGGGAAAATCTGTATATCGGTATTAACCGCGCCAATATTGCGCTGGAAAGAATACCACCCATTGAAATGGATGCAGGCTTGAAGGCTCGTTTATTGGGCGAAGCTAAGTTTCTTCGTGGGTTCTACTATTTCACATTAGGGTCTTTCTTCGAAGACGTACCTCTGCGATTAGAACCTACTACATTAGAAAATTTAGAAAAAGCTAAATCGCCCAAAGCCGATGTTATAGAACAGGCTCGGCAAGACCTTCTAGAGGCTTCTCAGGTTCTACCAGAACGCTCGGTGCAAGACCCGGCTGATCTGGGACGAGCTACTAAAGGAGCCGCCATTGCCATGCTGGGAAAACTCGAGTTGTATCAGGAGAATTACAGCGAGGCTATTCAGCACTTTGAGGCAGTAGTTTCGTCCGGCGAATACATGCTTGATGAAGAATATGCTCCGCAGTTTTTAGCTGGTGGGGATAATACTTCTGAATCAATTTTTGAAGTGCAACACGCCGTGGGCGGAGGTGGTTGGGACAATTCTAACGAAGGTAGCTGGATGAGCGGGTGGAACGCCAGCACTCAACCTGATGCGGTTAACTTCGGCTTTGGCGGTACTGCTCAACCAAATGAAGCATTTGTGAATGCCTTTGAAGAAGGAGATTTACGAGAGGAATTTATTATTGTAGAAGATGGTGAAGATTTCTTTGGAGTTCCTTACGAAGCTGACCGAGCTGCCACTCCTTACGGACTGCGGAAATACGTATTTCCCAAGCAGTTAGAACAGCAGTCCGCCGACTCAGAGATTAACTTTCATATTATGCGCTACGCAGATTTGTTGTTGATGCACGCCGAAGCACTAAACGCAGTAAATAGCGGCCCTACTACCGAAGCTTATCAGTCGATAAACGCCGTAAGAAATCGAGCCGGATTGGCTGATCTACCGGCGGGCTTATCTCGGCAGGCATTTTTTGACGCAATTGTGCAAGAACGCCGTGTAGAACTATTTTTGGAAGCTCACCGTACTTGGGATCTTATCCGATGGGGTATTGCCCCGGAAGTATTAGGGGAAACTAATGGCTTTGTGGCAAACCGGCACGAACGCTTACCCGTACCCCAAACTGAGTTAGATACCAACCCGTTAATGGAACAGCATCCAGCTTATCAGTAGATTATTAATTCGAAGTGAGAACAAAAAGCATTGCTGATTTTCTGGCAATGCTTTTTTCATAAAAGGGGTTGAAGGATCTATTGGCTTTTTACTAACGGTAATATTAGCTACGTAAACACACAAATGCGTAAGCACTTCGGTAGCAAACTGAGTGATTCTCATGGCTTCTTCGTTATCAAAATCTAAGCAAGTTTTATTTTCTCTACTGACCGTAGGATTCGTTCTTCTGCTATTAGAAGGCGGAACCCGACTGCTGGAGGTAATTGTGCCTCAATTCAGTTTGGGAAATCAGTTTTCACCCTACGTAGCCTATAAAAATGTTCAGAACGTATTCACTACTGGCAGCCTTAGTGGGATTGATTATTATGTTCGTACTCAGCATCACCCGTACGTTTTATCCAGCCTTCGTTTTCGGGTGAAAAAACCCCAAAATACCTTCCGAGTTTTCTGTTTGGGTGGCTCGGCTGCTTTAGGTTGGCCTCACCCATCGGCTCAGAGCTATCCGGCTTACTTAAAGAAAAAGCTTCAGCTACTGTACCCCGATAAGAATATTGAAGTAGTGAATGTTGCCGCTTCTACCTACGCCAGTTACCGAGTTAAAACAATCTTTGATGAAGTTATCAATTACAAACCAGACCTAATCTTACTCTACACTGGGAATAACGAGTTCTTAGAAAGAATCCTCTATCAACCAATTAACCCCTTAGGCATTCCCTGGAAATATTCGGCACTGATTCGTACCGTACACCAAAGTTGGGCGTATTTCAACCCCGAAAAGCAGGTTATTGACGTAGAAAACTATCGCCCTACTTTTCTAATCGATGTTGCTTTGGGTAATACTTCAGCCTTAAAAGTATCCGAAGAACAGTACGAACAAGTTGTAGAACACTACCGCTATAATCTAACTTCAATGATTAGCGAAGCTCAGCACAATTCTGTACCTATCGCGTTACTTACCGTTCCGGTGAATGTACGCAACTGGCGCCCTCACGCCTCAGTTCATCGAGCAAACTTAGATAGCCTTTCCCACGAGAAATGGCAAGATAGGTTTGCCAAAGGAATTCAGGCGTTTCAGAAGCAACAATATGAACGGGCACTTCCTTATTTTGTCCAAGCTGGTGGAATTGACGATACTCACGCCGAACTGCTCTACTATATCGGTAAGGCGTATGAATATCTGGCTAAGGAAAGACTCAGCCGTTCTCATCTGATAGGCAGTCTAGAAGCGGATGCCTATCCTTTCCGGGCACTACCACGCTTTAATCAGATATTGCGTACATTGAGTCAAGAGTATCAAGTGCCGTTGGCTGATATTGAGCAAGCGTTTATCAATAAAGCCCCAATGGATCTTATTGGAGAAGACCTGATGGTCGACCATGTTCATCCCACGGTAGCCAGTAATCAGCTAATTGCTGACGAAGTGTTGGAAACTATTTGGAAATCGGGAATTCTTCCGGCTCGAGAAGGTGTTACTTCCTCGTCGGTACGCCTTGCAGTTCCCTCGCAGGCAGAAGCAACATTACCGCTTATGCAGCATCTCTTTCTTATCTATCGAGTGCTGCTTCAGTTTGAAAAGATGGATGACTTATACCTACGTTGTACCGAATTACCAGATTACGAGAAAGGTACCCAACAGTATCAAGATTTCATGCTGAATTTCGACCGCTATTTGGAGGTGATGCGTCCCTACCAGAATTTATTGCTGGCTCAAAAGACCGGGCGCATGCGGGAAGAGTTTAACTCCGAAGAAATTACTGCCATTATAGAAGATTACGTGAGTTTGAGCAAAGAAAGTCTAGCAGTGAACATGAGTGAAGCTGAGGTTAACATTTTTGTTCCCACCCAAAGATAGTCGCGTATGAAAGGAAAACTAATTGGTGTCGGATTGGTGGTGCTACTAGCAGTATTGCTCTCAGTATACTGGAAGAATAACGATTCTCTGGATCATTGGCAGAAGCATCTGCCTCGGATCTGTTCTTTTTCTTCTCCCCGACCGGTAGACTTAAACCAAGACGGCGTTCTGGATATTGTATTTGGTGCGGGAGCGGATGAGTTTCAGGGTTCCGATTCATCCGTGATTGCTATGGATGGTAGGAATGGAGATATTCTCTGGCGGGTGCAAGGGCGTGACCAGATGGTAGGATCTCCGACTTTCTTAAATATTAACGCGGATGACGTACCCGACGTAGTGATCAGCGGTCGGGCTGGGCAACTGATGGCCCTCGACGGAAAAACGGGCTCGCAATTATGGAGCTACTATTCGGATGCGGACTTTGCCAGCAATCCCGACTCGGTATTTTTGAATTTCTATGGCTCTCAGCTTATTCCTGATGCGGATGAAGATGGCATATTCGATTTACTAGTAGCTAACGGGGGAGATGCTACTATTCCCTACTCTGATCCCAACCGCCCGCCCGGACGATTGATGGTAATTAGTGGAGTTTCTGGTGCGTTACTCGCCGAAGCTATTATGCCAGATAGTGCCGAAACCTATATGACCCCGGTATGTACCTCATTAGAAGGTACCGATGAGCTTACCATTGTATTCGGATCCGGAGGGGAAACTTTTGGTGGTCACTTATACCGAGCACCTTTAAGCGATTTATTAACAAACGATTTAACCGGAGCGATAGAATTAGCTACCGGTGAGCAGCGGGGTTTTATGGCTCCTCCCGTAATTGTGGATATTAGTAACGATGGCATTGCCGATATTGTGACCAATTCGGTTGATGGAAGAATGCTTGCTTTTAATGGAGCTAATAATCAGTTATTGTGGAAGGTAGAAATACCTCAGGCTGAAGTATACGGATCACTAGCGGTAGGTAATTTCACTGGTGACAATACTCCTGATTTTTTTGCGAATATGGGTCGGGGCATCTTCCCCAAAGTTACTCAATCTATCCAAGCGATGGTTGACGGAAAGACCGGAGAAATCAACTATTTGGATTCTTTGGGCTTTCTGCAAATTGGGAGTCCACTGGCCGCCGACTTAAACGGAGATGGACGAGATGAAGCTATTATGAGTATTAACTGGTTCGATCCGGTGTTATCTCAAGACCATTATCACTCCCTCTATGGTATTACCAATGAACTATTGGCCTTTGACTTTACCGAGCCGACGGCTTATCGGCTGTTAGGCACTTTCCGGGGAGTGAACCCCGCTGCGACTCCTTGGATGGGAGATCTTGATAACGACCAGCAAATAGATGTTATTTATACCTACATTACCGATACAGTTCAGTATCGCCCCTTCAATGGCATGAAGGTTATGAGAGTGGAAATAGATATTCCAGTGGAAGAAGTAAGTTGGGGTAGCTATATGGGTAGTACTTACGATGGTGTGCTTAACCCCCCGAATGACTTGTAGTGTCTCGTACCCAGAAAAGCATATTTGAAACCTACCCCAAAACCACGCTAGTACTGGTGATGCTGGTAATTGCCCTCATTGTTGATGGCATTGCCGGGAAGCTATTAATTCCTACCAACG
>CAKZPJ010000536.1 GCA_937138955.1 uncultured Flammeovirgaceae bacterium
CCAGGACGATCGGGGACGGCTGTACTACAACTACAACTGGTCACAGTTGCATGCTGACCTGGTGCCGCCCAACTACTTATCCCGAAACGCCCACCATACCCCCACTACGGGCATTGACGAAGGTCTAACGCTGGATCGGCGCATTTACCCAATTCGGGACAATCCGGCAGTAAACCGGGGCTATATTCCGGGAACACTGGATGAAGAAGGTAAGCTTCTAGAATTTACCGCTGCCTGTTCGCCCTTAGTCTACCGAGGCACTGCTTTTCCGGCTGAATACCAGAAAAATGTGTTTGTCTGCGAACCCGCTGGGAATTTGGTTAAGCGCAATGTGGTGAAGGAAAATGGAGTGCAACTATCGGCCTACGACCCTCATCCGGGTCAGGAATTCTTGGCCTCTACTGACGAGCGATTTCGTCCGGTACATCTGGCTACCGCCCCGGATGGGGCTTTGTATATCGCCGATATGTACCGAGGCATCATCCAGCACGGGGCGTATATGACTCCTTACCTGAAAGAACAAACTCTGCAACGTAACTTAGATCAATCGATTAATCGGGGGCGTATCTGGCGGGTGGTTCCCCAGAATTGGCAAGCAAAAAATACGGTCAAGCTATCCGAGCTTACTTCCTCAGCGTTGGTGCCCTACCTATCACACGCTAACGGCTGGTACCGCGATATGGCTCAACGCTTACTAGTAGATCGTCAGGACGTTAGCGTTATTCCAATATTAGAAGACCTAGCCAAAAACGGCGAAAATCATCTAGGGCAATTTCATGCACTTTGGACGCTGGAGGGATTCAATACTGATAATTCGGATCTGCTACTTTCGCTATTGTCCAAGGGTAAATCACTGGTTAGTACTACCGCTCTTCGGCTGTTAGAACCGCTGGCTAGCGAGAATTCCGAAATGCAGCAGCAACTGGCCGAAATACTGTTAAGTCAGTCGAGTACCTCTCCGATTGAATTGAGTCTGCAAATGGCTTTGTTCGCCAACCAGCTAACACCAACCTCTGCTTATCCACTTTTAACCGATCTTTTGGTTCGGTACGATACATCGGCACTGATGCGCGATGCTGTGCTAAGCAGTTTACAAAATCGGGAATATGCTTTTACCCAGCATTTGCGTCAACACCCCCGTTGGCAGAAAGCTTCTCCGGCGCGCCAGATTTTGTTAGAAACACTGACCGCAGCTATCGTAAATAAGGGTAACGCCGAAGAACTGATCGCTCTTCTATCTGATCTGAATGCTAATCAATCGTTGGACTGGCAAGAACAAGCCATCGTTAGCGGGTTATCAGTACAGGGCATTCAAGAATCAGAAAAGGTAGCGATGTTAGCCGATGCCCCAACGCTGCTAACCCAACCGCACCCTAATATTACTTCTTCCCAACAACAGGCCATTGCTTCACTGTTCTCCTGGCCCGGTCGCACTTCCAGTCTTGATGAGTTGCCGAAGCAGAAACGTTTGGGGGAGAAAGCTCAGCAGCAGTTTGCCCTGGGTCGTCAGCACTATCTAACTACCTGCGCGGGTTGTCACGGTACCGATGGTGAGGGAGTAAGCCGATTTGCCCCACCCTTGGTATCATCGGAGTGGGTACTGGGTGACCAGAAGCGGTTGGCACTGCTGCTTTTGCACGGCCTGGAAGGACCCATTCAGGTAGATAGTAAAACCTACGATGCCCCGGATATTCTACCCATTATGCCCGCTCATTCTACGATGGACGATAACGAACTAACCGCAATTATGAATTACATCCGAAACGCCTGGGGCAATCAAGCTGATCCGGTGAGCCGTCGGCTGGTGGGCAATACCCGCCACACATCGCAGGGACGAGTGGTACCCTGGACAGCGACGGAACTAAATCGGCATATTCGGGAGCTGCCGACAGCGACGAATCAATAAAATAAATACTAACTATGCCTACCTCAACCAACTTACCATCTCAAAATTATCGCCCAACAAAGATGGATCGCCGCTCTTTTCTGCAAAAAAGTGCTTTGGCTGCCGCTACCGCTATTGCTGCTCCGGCAATTTCTCAAACTTTTAAAGACGCACCCATGGGACTGGTAGTGCATACCTACTCCCACCGTTGGCATTCCCAGGTAAACAGTGAAAAATATCCCGGTTTTCAGAACGCTCTAGATTTACTGGAACATTGCCATCAAATCGGTGGGGGCGGGGTTCAACTGGGAGTTCGCAATTGGACCCAGGATTTCGCGGGGAAAGTTCGCAGCCGTCGAGAGCAGCTAGGACTTTATCTGGAAGGATCAATCCGGTTGCCCAAGTCTACCAATGAGGTTGCTGCTTTTGAGCAGGAAGTTAAATTAGCTAAAGAAGCTGGGGCTAGTGTAGTACGTACAGTATGTCTGGGCGGAAGGCGCTACGAAACCTTTGATTCCCTAGAAGCCTTTCAGGACTTTAAACGGCAGTCAGTTAAATCGCTAGAGTTGGCTGAACCCGTTGTACGAAAACACCAAATACGATTAGCGGTAGAGAATCATAAAGATTGGCGGGCACCTGAATTGGTAGCCATTCTTCAGCATTTAGGTAGTGAGTGGGTGGGGGTGACCCTCGATTTTGGCAATAGCATCTCACTGCTGGAAAATCCAATGGAGGTGGTAGAGACACTGGTGCCCTACGTATTTTCTACTCACGTGAAAGATATGGCCTTTGAGGAGTACGAAGATGGTTTCTTAATGTCGGAAGTGCAGTTAGGCGAGGGCGTGCTGGATCTGCCGCGAATCGTTTCGCTTTGTCAAAAGCATAATGCAGATATTGTTTTCAACCTGGAAATGATTACCCGCGATCCGCTGAAAATCCCCTGCCTCACTAAAAATTATTGGGCCACCTTTCCCGAAGTAAACGGCAGCGAATTAGCCCGTACTCTGCGGATGGTACGAGAGAACAAGCATCCTGCCGATCTGCCCCTTATTTCTGACCTTAATCCCGTGGGGAAGCTAGCCGCGGAAGAGGAAAACGTCAGAAATTCTTTAGCTTACAGCCGAAGTAGTTTGCCAATCACCTAAACAGATTAACCAACAACCTATGAGTAACGAAAAACTTCCCGGAATTAGTCAATTTGATTTAAGCGGAAAGGCCGCGATTATCACCGGAGGCTCCAAAGGACTAGGCTTAGCTATGGCCGCCGGATTAGCTTCGGCGGGAGCCAATGTCATGCTGGTCAACCGTAATGAAGCCGAGGGGCAGCAGGCCGCGGAACAGTTGAACGATACGTACGAAACTAAAGCCAGCTCATTTTCAGCGGATGTAACCGTTAAAGATCAAACCGAAGCGATGGCGCAAGCTACTTTGGATGCCTTCGGACGAATAGACATTCTGATCAACAGTGCCGGAATCAATATTCGGGGAGCAATTGATGAGGTGACGGAAGAAGAGTTTAAACAGGTGATGGACGTAAACGTAACCGGTACCTGGCTATGCGCTCGGGCGGTAACGCCCCAAATGAAGCAGCAGCAACGAGGCAGTATTATCAATCTGGCTAGCACGCTGGGATTGGTCGGTCTGGCAAATCGAACGCCCTATACCGCCAGCAAAGGCGCGGTAGTGCAAATGACCCGGGCTTTGGCTTTGGAGTTGGCTCCGTTCAACATCAACGTCAACGCTATCTGCCCCGGCCCGTTCCTCACCGAAATGAATATCCCCATCGCCGAAACCGAAGAAGCCAAGAAATTCATTGTAGGTGCCACCGCTCTAGCCCGCTGGGGAGAGCTAAAAGAAATTCAGGGAGCCGCCATCTTTCTGGCCAGCGATGCTGCCAGCTACGTAGTGGGCTCTATGCTAACCGTAGACGGCGGCTGGACGGCTAAATGAATGTGAAGGAAGTTAATAATATTCATGTTCAAACGACTGTAAACGCTTACGAGTATTTAGCGAAATGAGAACAGTTACTAAAGACATTATTATTAAAGTACTAAATGAAATTGCTACAGTTGTATTTTTAGTCGTTAATAAGCCCAAAACACCGAATGTATAATAGAAATAACAGCAATTGTGTTTATCCGAATGTTATGCCACATGGAAAAAGAAAATGGATTTTGTATCTTTAATAAAAAATGCCAGAGATTTCCAGATTCTACGGAATTATCATCCGGATGTACTTTCAGGATCACAACCCGCCTCACTTTCATGCAGAATATCAAGGAATGAAAGCCGAATACGATATCAGAACTTTAGACATATTGGCAGGAAGACTTCCCAAACGAGCCAATGCGTTGGTGTTAGAATGGGCTTCGGAACATAAAGATGAGTTGATGAACAACTGGGAAAGAGCGATTGTTCCTGCTACATTAGATAGAATCGAACCTTTAAACTAAGGCAGCTATGAATGAAGTAATCGAATTAAAAGTATTAGATGATTATCGGGTATGGATCAAATTCAATGATGGAGAAGAAAATGTGATCAATTTTCGCCCATACATCGGCAAAGGATTTACAGCCGAGTTACTTGATTATGAGAAATTTAGACAAGTATTCATTGAACCAGGCGGAGGGATTGCTTGGGAAAATGGTTATGATTTCTGTCCGAATTATTTAAAGGAATTAGCAGAAAAAAGGAAACACGTGGCATAACAAAAGCTAGCCTCAACCGGGCGGAAATTAGCACTGGGAAGATTGCTACTCCAAATTCTGAAAATGCTAACTTGAAAGACAAACGCTTCCAAGGCCCGGTATGACGTCTAGCCAGGTCGTTAGCGATAATTAAATTAATGCTCGCTTTCCTTTAATCTAGGATCTATTGGT
>CAKZPJ010000537.1 GCA_937138955.1 uncultured Flammeovirgaceae bacterium
CGCTCGTGGTTCAGTAGTAAGCCCAACGTAAAATCGGTCGCTGACTCCGCCGCGGCCATTGGATCAAAGGTGATACCAGTTCGGGACTTAAAAATTTCCCGCTCATTTTCGTAGAAACCCAGTGGGTAGGGGGGGAGTAGGTTAAGCACTTCCTCTGGAATAGCTAGAGCGTCGGGAGTGATGGTCGCTAGTAAGGCATCAATAGCTTCCCGTTGCTTGCGCCCGTCTACTACCTGCAATGGTTCCTGACCGTCTCCCCGTACCGCGTAGGTGTAGTTCAGTCCGCCCACAATCTTAGCGACCGCCTCAACTTGGTAGCGGTGAAACAGATACATCGGTACCAACACTTCTTCTAGCGTAGCAACAGGTTGCCCGAAGGGAATCTTCTTCTCAGAAAGATTCTCTAACGCAATCTTCCGTACTTCCATCACCCGCTGAAGTTCATCCACGGCATCGGCTCCATTATCCCACAGGTGAGCCGAGGGATGAGCCCCACTAATCGCGCGGGCATCGCGATCCGAGATAAATAGCAGTCCGTCATCAATAGATTCTTGCAGTATTTCATTCAGTGCTTCGGATTCATTGGTACCGTCAGGAAAATCTTGGTAACCGTAGGTAATAGCTACTTTGTCCCAACCGCCAATGCCATCGTCGTAAGCATCGGATAAATTCAGCTTGCCGTTTTCAATATCTACCTTCGGGTGCGGATAATCCATCACCGAAGCTCGGTTATTAACGGAAGCGGTATAGTTATGCACCAGTCCCAGCGTATGGCCTACCTCGTGCGCCGCTAGTTGTCGTAACCTTTGCAGCGACATCTCCATCATTTCTTTCGACACCGCTTCACCTTCTTCGTACTCCGCTACCAAACCGGAGGCAATCAGAAAATCTTGTCGTACCCGTAGCGAGCCTAAAGTCACCTTTCCTTTAATGATTTCGCCGGTACGCGGATCGTAGATGCTACCACCGTAGGACCAGCCTCGGGTAGAACGATGCACCCACTGCACCAGATTATAGCGAATATCCATCGGATCAGCGTTTTCGGGCAACACCTCTACCTGAAAGGCATTGCGGTATCCGGCGGCTTCGTACGCCTGATTCCACCAGCGCATTCCGTCCATCAACGCCGAACGAATGGGTTCCGGGGCACCGGGGTCCATATAGTACACTATCGGCTCTACTGCTTCGCTCACTTCCGCTGTTGGATCTTTCTTTTTTAGACGGTGCCGACGGATAAGTCGCTGGGTGATCGGCTGGTCTACCGCGGTGGCGTAATCCATATACTGCACCGAGCCGTAGCCCGCGCGAGGATCAAAAGCTCTAGGTTCGTAATCATTATCGGGTAGTTCTACAAAAGAATGATGCTGACGAACGGTCACTGCGCCATTATCAGGCGATACGGACTGTAAATAATTACCCGCATCTTTTCCAGTAAAGGTTAGCGTAGTTTCAATCTCAGTATTCTTAGGGAAGTTTTTGGTGCGGGGCAGGTAAATAGCCGAGCGAGAATTATCTACACTGAAAGTGCCCTGTTTGGTCCGCTTTATCATTTGGCTAATACCGTAGATGTCATCCAAAGCAAATTTGGTGATATCAATCAGTACTTTATCGTTGTCTTTGGCAGCTACAGTAAAGCCATAAATTACCGATTCAGCAAAAGACTCAGCTACCGCTCGTTGTTCATTCTCATCATCCGATACGGCTCGGTAGCTTTGGTTAGGCTCTACGAGCAATACTTTATTACCAATGTGCCGAAATTCTACCACCTGGGGCCGACCCAAACGACCTCGGTCGAGTCCAATATCATTAGAACCCGCCCCAGCCGCTAAGGTAGTGTAGTAAAGAAACTCAGTATCTAGTTTATCCACTTCCAGATAGATGTTTCCCTTATCGGCATCCCAATAAAATGGAAAATAGCCGTCGTACTTTTCCATTCCTTGAGTTTCCTCCGAGATAGATGGTGCTTGGGCTAATAAAAAATGCAGGGAGCTGAGCAGTAGTAGTGTAGTAAGAAAAAGCTTATTCATGACTGAAAGGTGGATTGTGATAGAAATTTTATAAAATTTTAACGAATGCGTTTCAACCTTATGGTTAGTTTTGGGGTCTAAGATAGAGAAAGGAAGGCAATACTAGCCAGTAAGTCACGCAAAGAACTATGAAAAAATTCTACATATACCTATTTATAGCAATGATTCTTCTGCCATTTGGGGCGAAAGCTGATCTATTGTGCGGGGAAAAGGCGCTGGCGCTGGAAATGGCTCAACAAGAAAAAATCTATAATATTTTGCTCTCGGCAACTAGTGAGCTGGTGGCTGACACTCAGCAGGAGCCAGATAAGCCGAAGGTGCAGTTATTTCCCAACCCTAATCAAGGTGAGTTTACGCTGAAAATTGCCGACGACATTTGGCAAGGAGCTACCGCTACACTTCACAACATTATTGGACTGGAAATTGATCGCCGCACGGTATTGCTCGGTGAAAACAGCTACAATATCCCCGAATGCCAACCCGGCATCTACTTTCTTACGCTTCAGCGAGGGGACTATCAGAAGGTGCTGCGCTTCGTAAAAAGATAGCCTTACTAAATCGTTATTAGTAGTTGCCAGACAATATATAAGATGCTTCCGAGTTAAGGATAACAAAGGCACTTTTTTACTCCCAGACTATGAAGAAGCTATATGTAGTCGGAATCTTATCGGCGATTTTTTTACCCTTTTCAGCTACGGGAACACATATATACGGGGCGCAAATAACGGCAACTGCCAAGTCTTGCCAATCGAGTGTATACACTATAACCGTTACTAGTTACCAAGACCCGGGTTCCGAAGCGGAATTAGTAAATGCGATTTTAGAATTAGGTTTTGGTGATCCAATTGATGTAAGTAGTGCAACTGATTTTTCTCGCGAGATCGTTAGGTACGGTGACGATTCTTTAAGTGTAAATAAGCTGATCTTAGAGGTTGCCTTTCCGGGGTCGGGTGAGTATATAATTTCGTTTAGAGAGTTTAACCGTAACGCTGACGTAGTCAACATTCGCAATTCGGTTGACACTCCTCTGTACGTAGAATCAAAATTGGTTATTGATCCGCTGCTCTGCAATAGCACTCCTCAACTCTCGGGGGTGGGTAATTTTTTAGCTTACTCCAATTCAACCTTTACTCAACAGCTAGGTGCTTATGACCCGGATGGCGACAGTCTATCTTTAGAATTAATCG
>CAKZPJ010000538.1 GCA_937138955.1 uncultured Flammeovirgaceae bacterium
TTGAAAGAAATAGTTTCGTTCTTGCCTTTCACCTCAACGGTATAGGACCCACCTGCCGCCGTCGCCGGAAGCTCAACCTGCCAGCGACCATTCTGGTCAGCTTTAGCTGTTAATGTTTTGCCGTTAAAGTTTACTTCAATCTTCTCCTTCGGATTGGCGGTTCCCCATATTGGAATAGGCTGATCGCGCTGAACCACCATATGATCAGAAAAAACGTGCGGAAGTGAAAGTTGGGCAAAAGCTTGAGTAACGAAAAGGCAAACTAGGCTAACTGAGAAGAGCAGACGAAACATAAGTATAGTATATTGGTTGTTGTAAGTGGAAAATTTAAACTACTTTTTTGTCTTTTCAAAAGATTACACGAATAGTACTACTAGACTTACCTAAACTTTTTAACCATGGCTCAATCTGACCAAGCTCTGGAGAACTACCTAAAAAAACTGATGGAGATTCAGTACGGTAGCCAAGAAGAGCAGCAGTTTACGCAAGAAGAACTTAAAGATATTGCGCTGGATGCTGGCCTTACTGAGTCAGCTTGGCAACAATCTCAACAGCGAGCGCAACAGCATTTACAACGAGGAACGGCTTATCTGAATGCCCAGAATTACGATGACGCCGCTAATGAGCTAGAGAATGCCGCGTCATTAATGCCGCACGATGTTGAAGCAAACCACCTTGCCGCGAAAGCCTTTTTATTCCGAGGAAACCGTTATAGCCGCAGTGGAGACTACGACCGGGCTGAATACTATATTAACCGAACGTTGAGTATAAAGCCCGCTCATTCGGGGGTGATGCAACTTAAAACCGAACTAAATAATAAACGGCGGGTGCTTAGTAATAATACTGAACAGAAAAGTCGCAGCAACAAATTTACTAAATGGGGAATTATTGGCGGTATCGCTATTGTGCTAATTGCTGGTTACTTCAACATTTACAATAGTATGGTAGGGCTAGAGGAAAGTGTGAATAGTTCTTGGGCACAAGTAGAAAATCAGTATCAACGTCGAGCTGACCTCATTCCGAACTTGGTAGAAACAGTAGAAGGAGCGGCCGATTACGAACGAGAAACCTTACGCGAAGTGGTGGAAGCCCGAGCGAATGCTACGTCTATTCAGATTGATGTAGACGATCTGGACGATGCCGGAAAATTAGCCGAGTATGCCCAAGCGCAGGAGAATCTGGGTGGTTCATTAAGTCGGCTGATTGCTGTGGCGGAACAGTACCCAACCCTAACCGCTACGGAGAACTTTCGCGATCTGCAAAACCAGCTAGAAGGAACCGAAAATCGTATCTCTACCGAACGAAGGCGTTTCAATGAAGCCGTACAAGGCTACAACGCCAAAGCCCGAAAATTTCCTAATAACCTGCTCGGTTTTGACACCAAAGAATACTTCTCCACCGACCCCGCTAATGCCGAACCACCCAATGTTGACTTTAATGACTAGTGAGTAATGAATGATGATTAATAGTTCATTCCACTTCTATTACTCATTCGCCATTAATCATTACTCATCAATCATTATTCATTGATTATGCAACCAGCCCAGTTAACTAACGACGATTTACGCGAGATAGAGCAAGCTGTACAACAGGCTGAGGCCAGTACTGGCGGAGAGATTGTTCCGGTTTTAGCCAAGCAGTCGTCTTTTTACGAAATTGCACTGTGGCGGGCCGGGGCTTTGTTAGCTGGAATTGCCGGAGTGATATTGACTATACTATTTTTTACTACTGATGTTCTGCTTTTTATGCCACCCTACCTGTGGTTGCTTATTACGCTAACCGCGGGGTTAATGGGAATGACATTGGTGGTTTCCTCCTGGCCGCTTAAGCGTTTATTCCTAAGTAAGCAGCTCCGAGAAGCTCGAGTACTGGATCAGGCCAAAAATATGTTTTTTGACCACGATGTACACCTAACCGAACCCCGAACGGGCATTCTTATCTACGTGAGCTTCTTTGAACATCAGGCGGTGATATTGGCTGACGTGGGTATTGCTGAATTAGTAGCCGAAGATAACTGGGAGAACATTGTACAGCAACTCACTCAGGGACTAAAGCAAGGGCGCACCACCGAAAGTATTAGTCAAGCTATTATAGCCTGCGGAGAACTGCTGGAAGCTAGTGGCGTGCATAAGCCTATCGACGATGATAATACTTTATCCGATGAAGTGCGAATTAACGAATAATCACTTATCAGCAATTCTATTGATCAGACCATGTAATGATTATAGCAAGACATTTTAACAATATATTTTTTAATCTTCTTTATCAGGGAGAAGGTAATACTGTAAGAGCCATACGCTATACCTGCTTGATTAGCAGCTTACTACTAGCAATTTTCAGTACGGCGCTCGCTCAGGAAGTGCCTCCGCTGTCGGCCCGGGTGAACGATTATGCCAACATACTGTCGTATACTGCCGAACAAGAGCTAGAAGCTCGGTTGCGCGATCACGAAGAGCGGACCTCTAACCAGATTGCCGTTCTCACCATTAATAGCTTAGAGGGTGGGTCTTTAGAAGAGTTCTCTATACGGACGGTAGAACAGTGGAAGTTGGGTCAGAAGAAACGAGAGAACGGAGTACTGTTTCTGGTAGTGTCGGGTGATCGCCAACTGCGGATTGAGGTAGGCTACGGTTTAGAACCCTACTTGACTGATGCTACTTCCGGGCGTATTATTCGGGAAGTGGTTGTTCCATATTTTCGGGCGAATGATTATGAGCAGGGTATTGTAGCGGGTACCAATGCCATAATAGCGCAAATTGAAGGCATTGAAGACTTCAGTGAGCCAGTAACCGCTCGCGAAGATGGACCCGGCTTTAGCCTAACAAGTATTATACTAGCGATCTTTGCTTTCTTTTCCGGCTTGTTTGTGCTGCGTAAACGCCGCCGTAACGCTCCCCGGAAGAGTAAAAAGACTGGTTTAGAAATGCGCAAACTCAGCGAGAAGGAAGAAGATGTTCACCTGGACCGGGGGCAGCAAATTGAAGAGCAGATTGGCTCGGTAGATTATGATGTATGGGCTTCTGATCAACCGGATGATGTATCTATCGTTGCCTACAAAAACACTTTCAACCACCGTTACAGTAAGTGCCCCAACTGTAATTATATCACGTTTTATCTAGCCAAAAGCCAGATACAACGCTCGGCAACCTACTCCCACTCAGGGCAGGGGGTGCGGAGGTACGCCTGCAAAAACTGTAAGCATACCGAAGCGCGCCGCTACAGCATTCCCCGGTTACGCCGCAATCGGACAGTCATTATTCCCGGCGGTGGCACCTTCAGTGGTGGGGGCTGGGGCGGTGGTGGCGGAGGTTTCTCCGGGGGAGGTGGTTTTTCTGGCGGCGGAGGTTCGTTCGGTGGAGGCGGAGCTTCCGGCAGTTGGTAGCCAATGAGCCGCACTCCTACCAAGTTCTTCTTATGAGATAATCAGTCTGCGTTTCAGTCTCCATCAAAAAGGGGGAGGACCAAAAGTACGAAGGCCATTGTACTTGTAAAACTCAACCGCGCACTGATTTCTATCTCATAATCCCCAGCCACATGTAATCTTTCCGCTGCTGTCTCGGTAGTGCATACGTCACACTTCATTAAGAAACTCACCTAAAGTTCTACCTTTTCATTTGGGCTTAAGATTACACTGAAAATTATATTTGTGTCAATGACAATGCTCATTTCGAGAATTTATTCTTATTCTTTTCTCAACAAGATTGTTTTGATTCCTTGACGAGTTCGTCAATTTGCTCCTGGGTTGCCCTACTTTTTGAAGCGATTTCTCGAAATTTCAGGTAATCCAAAATTCATTGAAGTCCAGTTAAATCTGTTTCTGAAGCAAGATGGATAACTATGTCTTTATCTGTTCTTTCTATTTGCATAGTATAAAATAAACCACTATGGGCTGAAAGCACCATAGTTTTCACTTAGACTGAAAGTCATTACTGTAGGATGAAATCCGACTGGTCATCGTTATCTGGTCTACGATGATATTCTAGGTATTCATTCACCATCTTATCGGTTATATTCCCTGTGCTCCAACACCCAAAACCGATGGCCCAAAAATGCCGCCCCCAATAGCGCTTTCCTAGCTCAGGAAATTCCTGCTGTAACTTCCGTGAACTTCGTCCTTTGAGCCGACGAACCAACTCACTAATAGACTGAGAAGGGCGGTACTCAATGTGCATATGAACGTGATCCTTCGCCACAACACCTTTTAGTATCCTAACATCTTCCGCTTCACATATTTGGATCAGCAGTGTTCGGCATCGCACTTTGATATCCCCCTTCAAGACCAGATAGCGGTATTTTGTCGCTCATACAATATGTACGCTTAGTCTTGATACTGTATGTCCATTGGTGCGCTGGTACGACATACAGCAAAGGTAAATTTTTAGAAGCTAAAGCGAAATGCACTGAAAGTGCATAGTTTTAACTCCATTTGTGACCAATAAAATACCTTCCTAATAGACTCATTATTAATATCTCGCCTTTCGCTATTTCAAAATTAGTAGCTTTTAATGTTAGTTGTAAAACTTCCGTTTGTAATCTATTAGCTTTCTGAGATGTTTTATATGCTAATATGCCAAATATTATCGAGATGACTAGTGCTAAACCAGAAATAATATGTTCTAATTTCATAGCTCATTTTAAGAAAGTATAATCTTTACTGCAAATTCTATATCATGGGCGTTCAAAGTATTGTTTACAGCCTAACAACGCGTTATTTTAATGCTATACGTCCCTAAATAGGGACTATTCCTTAGGTCTATAAAAAGACTATTAACAATTTATTGCTAAAAATAAACATCAGCTCGCGCTTTCTCAAATAGTGGGACTTTCGGTTGACTGCTTAACTAGCCTGAGCAGCGATGAGCGAATAGTAGGCAGAAAAATAGACACGATCAGTCATTCGTTCTGCTTGCCTAGTGTTTCAATATTCATGAAGTACTTTTATCTTTCTTCATTTGCCTTCTTCTAAGTTTTGAGTTCTTTGACTTTTCCTTTTTCCTTTTTAGATACTCGCTAATTGCTTGTTCCTCCTCTGTAGTCAAAGGTCCCTGCCCGCCAATGAAATCTATTTCTAAGTCTTTGATTTTCATATTTCTTCGTCTTTAAAATATTTGTTTATCAATCGTAGGGCTGCTTTAGTCTCGATAATCATAACTCTGCCACCAAAATGAAATGCCCCCAATGTCTTTCCGTAATGTCCTATAAGCTGTGTCTTTGAAATGAATGAGACATTGCCTTCATGTCCTCGCTGGAAAGATAGTTTACAAGCAAAAGCGACTAAGTTCCCGGCAACTCCTGAGTACATTTTATCTTTTCCTTTATTGAAAGGCGCATTTTCTA
>CAKZPJ010000539.1 GCA_937138955.1 uncultured Flammeovirgaceae bacterium
TAACTCTCTAGTACGCGTGCGTAGTGAATAGGCTACCAAGCTAAACAATCCCAGAAAGGCAATAATAATGGCTAGTGCGCTGAAGATGGATAGTAGTTGTAATTGTACTCGCTCTTGGGTATACAGCCGATTAAAAAGATCGTCGAGGAAATAATATTCCATCGGGTAAACAGGAAAAAGATCGTTCCAGATGGTTTGGATATTGGCTAAGGTTTGAGCAACTCCGACAGTTTCTACTTTGATAAGGAAGGTATTGAGCCAGATAGGCTCATAGACCATCACAGTGGGGTCTACTTCGTTCTTCAGGGTTTCTTGGTGGAAGTCTCTCACTACCCCAGTAACTGGGCCGTAGGCATAGCGAATATTCCCTACCGCCCAACTGATACGCTGCCCTAGTGCTTCTTCGGGAGATGACCAGCCCAATTGATGCATGGCGGTCTCGTTGATCAGATACTGAGCTGGTCGCTTAAGCATAAACTCTGCAAGAGATTCATCTTCTTCCTGCTCAGTGAATGCTGCAATCTGATCAAAGCGATCTTCGCCAGCTAGCAACTCAATGTCCATCAGTTCGGTAAATCCAGGGTCTACCACCTGCATATCCATGATAGGGGCTTGCTCGGGTTCGTCGTTCATTCCCTCTACCAGTACCGGGCCAGCATCACGAATTTCGCTGGAGGGTACTTGCATACAGGCCGCCACCTGCTGTACTCCCGCCAGCGCAGCTACTTCATCCCGGAAAGCAGGGTAGCGTTTTTTAACTGGATTGGGTACTTCGGGAATCGCCAGAATCTGCTCAGTTTGTATACCCAAATTCTTCTCTTGAATGAACTGAAACTGATCGTAGGCTACTAACGCACTGGTTACTAGTAATACCGATACTCCGAATTGTACCGCTACCATCACCCGCTTCACACTAAATTTACCTCGCTGGCCAGAAAGAGCAAAAGTCTTGCTGTGCTTAATGGCTTCCAGCACTCTAAACGAACGAAGAATTATCGCCGGATACAATCCCGCCAGCAAACCGCTTACTACGGCCAGGGCAACTAGCCCCAATACCAACCCACCCACTGGCATCAGAAACTCTACCCCCGTCAGTTGCCGGAAGTAGGGAAACAGCCCGTAGGCGAGTACGCCCGCTAATCCCATCGCCACCAACGTATACCCTACCGATTCTAGCCAAGCGTGGCTCATGATATGCTGTTGGTTCGCTCCCATCACGGTGCGGATGCCTACTTCCTGCGAGCGTCCCATCGCCAGCGCACTGCTTAGATTGACGTAGTTAATCAGCGCCACTAGTAGAATAAACAGCCCCACGAAGAAGAAGATGGTTACGTACAACTGGTTTCCGTTAGGAACAATCTCCCGAGCCAGGTTTGACTGCAAATGAATACTGGGCAGTGGTTGGAATACGAAGGTTACCTGCGAAGCGATATTTTCGGGTTCATACTTATTGACAAAATCCGTTATTTGATCCTCCACATTCGCGATACTTGCCCCTTCATGAAGTACGGTATACACGTAGGCCCAGCCCGCCCGTTCCTCTTGGTTGCGGTACGAAAGCAACATCTCTACGGGTAAGTGGGTATTGGAGGGCGTATCTTCCATCACTCCCGTTACTTTGTACAGTAAATCTTCGGTACCTAATCCACCGGATACGTACAAATCTTCACCCAATACATCGGTACTACCAAAATAGCGACGAGCCACCGTTTCAGTCAGTACTACCGAGCGAGGTTCCATCAGAGCTATCTCAGGATTTCCCGCTATCAGTGGAAAGTTAAACACCTGAAATACTTCTGGGTCGGTTACGTAAGCGTACTTAGGCCGGAATTTTTCATCTTCAATCCGAATGTACTTCCGTTCGTGGTTTTGGAGGCGGATCTGGGTTTCTATTTCTGGTACATCGTTCGGTAACTCATTTACGTAGTCCGCTGGTACCCGCGCCCAGTGTACGCCGTACTCTCCCTCCGACTGGTACTTATAAGTAGCCCGATAGATACGATCCGCCTGCGCGTGAAAATTCTCAAAGCTAGTTTCGTAGTGTAAATAAATGGCGATAAAGATACAGGCGGCAAACCCAATCGCTAAACCAACAATATTCAGTGTGGCGTACAGCGCATTTTTTCTAAAGTTTCGCAGACTAATTTTGAGATAGTTTTTTAGCATGGCGTGGTTGTTGGATATTGGGTTTTGGGAATTAGGGGTTGGAAAAAGCCGGGAGTTTGGTACAAGGGGGAAGGTATGCGTATCCCGAGCTTCAACTTCCCCACGCTCAGTATTTAATCATTCACTCATTATTTTTTTCAAACATTCGCTAACAGCCAAGCCAATAGAATAACGATAGCAAATACGAGCAGTAGCTTTTTCATAGTCGCTTTAATCAGGTACTTCTACCAATATTGGCATCCTCACGAAAGTAGAGAATACTCGGAAAGAAGTGCGTTAATTAAATGTTAAAGCTGGTTAAAAAGTGTTAAAACGGAATGCTGTTCGGCTAATAGCGGTAAGCAAACTCGCTATCGTCGCTTATTACTTTCACTGGGTAATTAAGTGGGTTATACAGGTACTTGGTGGTAGATTCGGTGCTAGTTTCTGTACCAGGAACAATTCGATACGAGATTGTCTTTCGTCCTACAATATTATTGGGATTTGTCCACAAACCAGGATTGCCCAATGCCCTAAGCACAGAGAACGGATTGTTCTTATCGTCGTACTCGTAAGTGAACTCGTTAGCTAACACAAATTCGGACGACGAGGCACTACTGTAGTATAACTCTCGCTTCACATTGCCTCGGTTGTCATATTCGTAAGTGCGATACTGGGCAACTTCGCCTTCGGCATTGAGTATATTTCTTCTACTAATAGCGGCACCTTCGTACTCCAAGGTCTGCACAGATCTATTCACAAAAGAACCATCTTCCTCAGCGTAGCTCTCTACTCTGACCAAACGGTCGTCGGCATCGTAGTGAAAGGTCTGATAGCGGTTAATGATAGTATTCCCAGCAGTCATTAACGTGGTTCTATCAATAAATACGGCAGAAAATACGCTTGAATCCAGGGCTGACTCACTGCGGTTCAAGCGTCCATTGTTGTCGTAGAAGTAGCGGGTATAATTAAATAAGCTTTCCCACTCAGTGATTTTTCCTTGTTGGTTATATTTAAAAGCAGAAGTAGTGCGCTCGTTGGATACTTCCGCTCTAATCACGTACTGATTAACGTCCGGCTCATCCTCTTGACAGGAAGTCATAAGTCCTATGACAAGGCTAATGGCAATAAGTCGATCTATAAGCGTCTTCATTGTTGGTTGTGCTCCACAGAGCTTTTTGCAGACTAAAAAATGTGAATATTAAGCCTCTCCCGCGCAATACTGTGCGTAACCACTGGCTACTTGTATAAGATACTCATTATAGAGCAATAAAAAAACTTGATGCTCCTGTATTACATTCCCACCTTCTGCGTTTACTTAGGGTAAATAGCGATAGCTATACCACTTCTCTTTATTACTTCTCTTCTTCTATTTCTCTATTCTTCTCGGTGATTAGTATGCCCTGTGCTTAATTATGCGCTTGGTTAACCGCTCCTCTATCGGCGTAGCTATCGGTCTGTCTACTTGTATAATTTTAACCTATATAATAATTGTATCTCATGAAAAATGTATTTGGAATTTTGTTAGTTGTATTTACTACCCTATTAGCCAGTTGCTCCGAAGAGGAAGGAATTGATCCTACTCCCGAGCCTGATATTGAGGAGGTAACAGCAGCGTTTGATGCTGCTTCTACCGACATTCAGATTGGAGGAAGCACAACCTTCACCGATCAGTCTGGCGGCCAGCCTACTTCTTGGAATTGGACGTTTGAAGGAGGAGAGCCAGCGAACTCTACCGAGCAAAATCCGGTAGTAGTTTACAACACGCCCGGTGTTTACGACGTAAAACTTACCGTTGCTAACGAAACATCAGAGCACTCCCAAACCAAAAGCGAATTAATCACGGTGGAACCCACTACGGAAACTGATGCCGTAGCAGCTAACTTTACAGCAGACAAAGACTCGGTGGCAGTAGATAGCAGCGTACAATTTACCGATGCTTCTACGGGTAACCCAACTTCCTGGAACTGGACATTTGAAGGCGGCACTCCGGCAAATTCTACTGAACAAAGCCCAATCGTAAGTTATGATACTCCGGGCGCTTACGCCGTAAGTCTGACAGTTTCTAACGGAGATGCTGAGCATACGCTGGCCGTTGATAGCATGATCGTGGTGGTTGAAGACACTGCCAATTTTACCCTGGCTGGACAATGGCTACTAGAAGATAATTCTACCGGCGTACTGATGGGTTCTATTGTAGAGTATAACCCAGAAACGAACGAGGCTACACTGGTGCACATTGAAACCAATACCCACTGCTTCGAGCTGGATGATGTCTCGTGGATAGATATTGAATCTACCGATGATGGATTTACGCTGAAGGAGATGTACCGCAACTGTATCACCCACATTTACGCAGAATCCAGCATGACGATTGTCAATGAAAATGAACTCTACATGGAAGGCGTATTTCAAGGAGTACCTTTTAACCGTACCTGGGTACGCTACGAATGTGAGGCGGAATATGATCTAGATACTTATCTCAACGGAAATTGGGAAAACGTGACCGAAGACGACGCACTAACTGGGGTACAAATCAAAGCTGACTTAACTACCGGAAAAGGCGTAGTAGTAGATGATGCGGACAACGGTCTTTGTTGGGCAGTAGACGATCTGGCCTGGGACGAGATTCAACCAGCCGTCACCTGTAGCGGTTACTGGGTAAGTGGCTTAGTAAAAGACTGTGTTTCGGAAGAGCGAGTCACTTACTACATTCGTATTTTTGACGAAAACACTTTCCACTATGAAGACGATTTTGGAACAATTGTAGCTGAGTTTAAGCGAGTGGAGGAGTAAGCGAACTTACGTTATTCGTGTTGTTAAAATTTGAAAGGGAGTATTGTACTCCCTTTTCTTTTTTTGAGTTACTGCGTACCAGTGAATGTATTTTGGTGCTCAACTGCAAAGAATGAGCTTTATTTCGAGTGGAGCGTTAGTTGTTGTTCATTTTTGACTAGGTGTCCCCATCATTGCCACGGGGTGGCTCCCACAAAAGCGAACCTCAACCTTTGCAGACCTCCGCCACAATGCGCTTTCCAATACACACTGATACAAAAACTGCCGACTCTCTTGTTAAAAAACGTTAAATCGGGACAATTTTCAGTGCTATGCGTTATAGTTAAGAGATGAATCGACGGAAGATATACGTAATCGTAGTGCTGATGAGCGTGGCACTGACCGGGTTAGTGAGTTTCCAGGGGTACTGGATCAATGAGACTGTGCAGGCTAACCAGCAACGCTTCAATCAAAATGTGTACGAAGCCCTAAACACGGTAGTACACCAACTGGAACAGCAGGAGGCCTACGGACTAGCGTACCAGACATTCGGGCAACAGGTTTTACAGCTAGACACTAATGATGCCTATCCAATGGGAAACCGTCCGGCGAATCGTCGCCCGGCGGGGCACCGGCAGACATCTACATTTTCCTCTCAGTTCCAAGTCATTCAGCGGGGGCAAAGCCAGTCGTTTGTTTATTCGTACAACCAAACCAACGGACGGGCGCAAGCTGATGTATCGGTAGGAGTGGCTCCGGCGGACTCACCGGCGGTGCTTACGGTGCGCCCGCCCGATCTGAGTAAGCATCCGGTGCTAGTGTATCAGGAGCAGATGCGGAAGTTGGAGCAACGCACCAATATGTTTGAAGAGGCTATTCAGCAGCTTATTTCTGGCACTCGCCCCGTACATAGCCGAGTTTCTAATCAGCAGTTAGATACATTATTGCAAATTGCTTTGGGTAATCGTGGTATTCATACGCCTTACCAGTACGCCGTAGTAGACGCCCGGGAAGATAGCGTACTCATGGCGAGTACTCCTCAGTTTGCCGAGTTTCTGCCGGGTGATGCCCAGGTAGCCCTTTTTCCCAACGACTTTGTGCCCTCTCGAGCGTTTCTGAATATTGAATTTCCTCAGCAAAGCTGGTACTTACTCAAGCAGATTTGGTTAACACTAATCTCGTCGCTGCTGTTTACTGGCATTGTGGTGTACTGCTTCTTCTACGCCATCAGCACCATCTTTCGGCAGAAGAAATTATCTGATATGAAGAATGACTTCATTAACAACATGACTCACGAGTTGAAGACGCCCATTTCTACGGTTTCATTAGCGGTAGAAGCCCTTCAGGATGAGCAGATGGCGCAGAATCCTAACATATTACATCGGTATCTGGGGATCATTAAAGAAGAAAATACCCGACTAGGTTCGCAGGTAGAGCGAGTGCTACAAATTGCTTCACTGGATAAAAAAGACTATACACTGAAGCGAGAAGAAGTTGACGTACATGAGCTAATTCAAAAAGTAGAGAAGAACGCTATACCCTCTATCAGTAAACGAGAGGGTCTACTCAGTATTGATCTAAAGGCTGATTGCCCAACGGTTTGTGCCGACCCCCACCATCTATCCAATGTACTAACCAATCTGATTGATAACGCTAACAAATATTCTCCCGAAGCTCCGCAAGTGACACTACGCACCAAAAGTACTCGCAACGGGCTGGTGGTTGAAGTGCAGGACCGGGGCATGGGCATGAACCGGGAAGTACAAAGCAAAGTGTTTGATAAATTCTACCGCGCCCCCACCGGCAACCTTCACGATGTGAAAGGTTTTGGACTGGGATTATCTTACGTACAGTCTATTGTAGAAGCCCACGGCGGGCAGGTTTCCGTACAATCAAAATTAGGTGAAGGTAGCACATTCAACGTTTATTTACCCTACGAATATGAAGGTACTACTGGCTGAAGACGATCAGAATTTAGGTATGATCTTAAACGATTACCTCACGGCTAAGGGTTACGAAACCATTCTCTGCCGCGATGGTGAAGAGGCTCTTTCTGCATTTAAAAAAGCTGACGATTTGTCAATCTGTGTGCTGGATGTAATGATGCCCAAGATGGATGGATTTACTCTGGCCGAAGAAATCCGCCAGCGCGACAGCCAGATTCCGATCATCTTCCTGACGGCCAAATCGATGAAAGAAGATACCATTGCCGGATTAAAGCTGGGGGCGGATGATTATATGACCAAGCCCTTCAGCATGGAAGAGTTGCTACTGCGGATACAGGCCATACTAAGACGATCTCAGCCCGAAGAAATTGAGCAAAGCCAGTTTGCTTTCGGAAAGTTTGCTTACGATTACCAACAGCGAATTTTACAGCATGATGATCAAGAAGTGAAACTAACTTCCAAGGAATCAGAACTACTAAAATTGTTTGCCCAGCATATCAATCAGACGGTAGACCGAACGAAGGCCTTGAAAGTCGTTTGGGGCGACGATAGCTACTTCAACGCCCGCAGTATGGATGTATACATTGCCAAACTTCGTAAGTACCTAAAGCCCGATGAAAATGTGCAAATTTTAACCGTACACGGACAAGGGTTCAAGCTGATTGATCTTTCTTAGCCCGCCCCCTTTCAGAGTCACTCAAAAAAAGACTCTGAAGCACCCCGTTACGCAAAGCTGTTGGAAGTGGCCAAGGCACTACAGACTTTCGCTAACAATAGGGGCTTAGCCCAGGACAATGTGCTCTTATGTTCACAATAAACCTACCGTGAATAACGAGTGCCCAGCGGGCCGTGACTATCAGCGGAGGATTGTAAGCCGTTCCTCCACAGAATTTCTGCAATACATTGTGTTTTTTCGGGTTATTTCACTATATCCATAAGTCAAATCGGCTTTGTTGCAACACAACAAAACAGGCATGCAGAGGTGTTTAATTTATAATGACACAAATCAGATACCTTTACCATGCCTGAGTCTAAAGATATATATGTACTTACTTCCTGACACTAAGTACACTGTAAAGTAAGTATATTTACTATTGACTATAGTAGTGTTTTTGAGTCTATCTATATGAAGAAGGAACACGTAATATTGAGCAATCAGGATCGGCAACAACTGGTCGCGTTACTGCAAAAAGGGACATTGAAAGCTAGGACGTACAAACGAATTATGGCGTTGCTAGAGTTCGATAAAGGACACACTTATACGTCGGTCAAATCCAGTGTGCAGTTATCGTTGGTGAGTCTAGGTAAACTAGTCAAGAAGTACCAAACGCAGGGATTGGCCTGTTTGTACGATGCCCCTCGGCCCGGTCGCCCCGTACGGATCAGTGCTGAGCAGGAAAACCAAGTGATCTTGCTATCGTGTCGTGAAGCTCCCGAAGGCTACAGCCAATGGAGTCTACGGTTACTCGCTGACAAAGTGGTGGAATTGGGGTATTGTGAGCATATATCCCATACCCAAGTCGGTGACATTTTAAAAAAAGCGGATTCAGCCTCACTTAACTAAGACTTGGTGTATTGGGGTGATTAATGCTGACTTTCTAGCGAGAATGGAAAATATTTTACGACTGTATGGGCTACCCTATGACGACGTCTACCCCGTGGTTTGCCTCGATGAGAGGCCTTGCTTTCTAATC
>CAKZPJ010000540.1 GCA_937138955.1 uncultured Flammeovirgaceae bacterium
GACATTATTCTCTTCAAAAGATTTTACCTGATTGCTCTTGGTATTGGGAGTGAAAAAAAGTGATCCGTGAGTAAATACTCGCGCCGCCGAAGTAATCTCAGGGCAGTCATTCATGAGTAGTTCAGCGATAGGTGGGGAAGTGGAACCAAAGCGGTCATCGGTATCGCCCCAAATGTACGACATGTCTACCCGGTATATCTGATCAGTATTTTCGTGAAACCGGTCGTACTGCAATTCATCCTGCACATACAGGCCGATGAGGAGGCAGACAGTAAGCCCTACTGCTACACCTATAATATTAAGAGTAGTAGGCATCTTCTGCTTTAACCCATTACGTAAGATGATCTTTAAATAATTCTTTATCATAACTTCATTCAATTAGCAGTTAGCAATGTGCAAAATGCTGTGCGTTAACTGTTCAATGCACATTGTGAAAATTATTCATTTCGTAAACTATCTACCGGGTTGGCCAATGCGGCTTTAAGCGATTGATGACTTACGGTTAGTAATGCAACAATTACTGAGAAAGCTACAGCAATCATGAACGTACTGATTCCGATGTCAATTTGGTAAGTGAAGTTCATAAGCCATTGGCTCATCACGTAGTAGGCAATTGGGCCAGCCACAATGAAAGCCAAGCCAATCAAAACCATAAATTCTTTAGAAAACAAAACTAAAATACTGCTCACCGAAGCCCCCAGTACCTTCCTAATCCCTACTTCTTTAGTGCGCCTCACCGCCATAAAAGCGACTAGTCCGTATAAGCCGAGGCACCCGATAAAGATGGTGATTCCGGCCAGTGTTTTAAATAGCTGGGTGAGTCGGGCTTCTTCTTGATAGTAGGCCGCAATACTTTCATCCAAAAAGTGATGATCAAATATGTATTCGGGATATGTAGTAGCCCAGGTTGCTTCTAACTGCTGAATAGTTTCGGATAAGTTGGCCGATGATCCGATAGTAGATGCCAGATCGAGCTTGATATTAGCAGTACTGTAATCGTTTGGCTGCATCAATAAACCTACGTAATCAAGCTCTCCTTTTAGAGGCTGAGTGTGAAAGTTTTCTACCACTCCAACTATGGTGTAGGCAGTCTCACCAATCATCATGGTCTCATTGAGCGCATTAGCGGGTTCCGAGAAACCTGCCCGCTCGCTTAGTTTGCGGTTGAGAATGATACGCTGCGAAGTGTCATTGGGCAGAAAGTTTCTTCCAGCCAATAGAGGGATTTGAAAAAGCTCTAGGTATTGTTCATCAACGGATTGCCGCTCAAACACAATAGCTTCACTTCCTTCTGGAGCCCCTTCTCTTTTTATATCCCAGAAAGAGCCGCTCCGACCAACTCCTGAAGGAGAAGTAGACGCAAAACTCACGGCTTTTACAGCAGAATTATTTATCCACTGATTTTCTAGCGTCTCTAACGTTGATAGCATCGGGCTTTTTCCTTCGGGCAGACGAGCAGTAATGATAGCTTCTTGGTCAAAGCCTAGTTCAGCGTTGCGGAAGTAATCCATTTGCTTAATAACGACAATGGTACCAATGATGAAAATTTGAGCGATGATAAACTGAAGAGTTACTAATCCTCGCCGTAATTGTATTCCTCGTTGAGCCTGTCCGCCTATCTTATTTTTAAGGGCTGCTATCGGATTGAATTTTGACATCATGAGAGCCGGATAAGTACCGGCCAGCAAAGCAACTCCAACGATAATGGTTATCAAGAAAATTAGTACGAACGGATTGGATAATAACATTCCGGTCGTTCCCATCTGGAGCAGATCATTGGCGTAGATGGTCACCAATTCCGCCGCACCTAACGCCAATACCCCCGCCGTTAGGGTAATAATAAATGTCTCTCCCAGAAATTGGAAAATTAGTTGAGTGCGGTTGCCGCCCATCGTCTTACGAATGCCCACCTCCTTTGAGCGAAGCACCGACTGCGCCGTAATGAGATTAACAAAGTTGATACTCGCGGTGCCCATGATGAACAATCCAATAATTAGCAGTGCCCAAGTAGTTTCCAGACTAACCGTGCGGGAGCGATAGTTTCCGAAGCGAGTGTCGGTATGAACCTCTTGCAACGGTTGCAGCTTATAGAGTCGGGTTTTTGCTAATCGTTCGTCTACCCGGGCAGCATGAATCTTCTGTATCTGCGCTTCCGCCTCATCAACGGTCACCCCTTCGTTGAGTAAGACATATCCCTGATTATCGTCATCGACCGAATACCAGTTAGAAAAGCCGTTTTTAAACAAACCTTCGGTATTCAACGTGGCGTAGGATATTATTATTTTGAAGGGGAAATCCGAATTAGTAGGAAGATCAGTAACTACTCCGGTTACCTTAACCTCAATTAAATTATCTAGCTTAAGCCTACCGTCAAGTGCATTTCCGTTCGGGAAATACTTTTCGGCCAGTGTTTGGGTTAATACTACCGTAAAAGGTTCTTTGAGAGCCGTTTCAGGGTTACCGGCAACCCAGCGGAAGCTGGTGTTTTCAAAATCGAAGATACGAAAGAAATCAGTATCGGCGAATGTAGCTCCATCATCTTCCTGAAACTGCCGAACAACTTCATTAGCTTTACTATCAACCACTGATACTTGCGCATCCCCTATGTACAACATAGCAGTAACTTCTTTTGCGATGGTTAAGTCTTCTTTTAGTGCATTAGGAACTGGATAGGAAACACCAGTTCGGTACTCTGTTTCCCCATCAACATCGCTTACCCGCACTATTCGGTAGATTCGCTCGGCGTCAGAATGGAACTGGTCGTAACTTCGTTCGTAACGTACTACTGTCAGAATAATCAGCACACAGCAAATGCCCAGGGCTAACCCCAGTATGTTTACACTAGTAGTAACTCGGTTTTTCAGTAAGTGCCGGAAGGCAGTTTTCAGGTAATTCTTAATCATTTTATTCAATTAGCAATTAGCAATTAGCAATTAGCAATT
>CAKZPJ010000541.1 GCA_937138955.1 uncultured Flammeovirgaceae bacterium
CGAAACTGGCCGCTAGGAGTCCAAGAAAATTCCCCTTCCTCAAATACCTCATTGTAATCGTCCACTAAATCGATAATCGCAGCTTTGGCTTCGTACAGGCGCTTGCGATCTTCGTCGGAGTAATAGTTAAGGTCGTCTGGTTCGCCCCAGGGAATAGGTTTGTTCCCTACCCGGCCGTTATAATCAATGGAAAAGTCGTAGCCCAGTTCGCCAAACTGCCAGAACATCTTAGGGCCAGGTAGGGTGTAGAAAAAGGCGGAAGCCAGTTTGATTCGCTCCATAGCCGTTTTAGGGTCTTTAATATCATAGTCACCGCTGGACAACCCTTCATTGAGGGCTCGCACCATCAGTCGCTCTTCGTCATGGCTTTCCATGTACACCATCAAGTTCTTATTCTCCCAACCTCTGGTATCAGACAGTGCCCAATTTAGATCCGTTTCGGTTTTACCGTTGATTACGTCGTTGTAAGGATGGTTCATGTTTCCCCAGAGCATCATACCGTAGTCCGCCAATACCTTTTCCTCATCGTTATTGCCAAGGTGCTCCAGAATGATGTAAGTATCTGGATCTACCGCCCAAATTTTATCAGCCATCCGCATCAGAATATCAACCCGCAATTGGTCGTAACTGCTCCAAGCACCTACGTCGTTCGGATCTTTTCCAGTGTTTTGAGTAAATCCTTTGGAAAGATCAAAGCGGAAGCCATCAAACTCATACTCTTCAATCCAGAAGCGATTCACATCATCTACGTAGGCTTGAGTATAAGCACTCTCATGATTAAAATCGTAGCCAACATTGAACGGATGCGTAGCTACCGGATTGAACCAAGGACTACTTTCGGCGGGGCGGTTGTTCACTTCGTCCCAGTACATTTGCACCATTGGGCTTTGGCCAAAGTGATGATTAAGCACCATATCTAAGATGACGACGAAGCCTTCGGCGTGAGCCCGATCAATAAATTTCCTCAGGTCGTTTTTAGTACCGTAGTATTTATCGGGTGCTAATGCGTAAGACGGATTGTAGCCCCAGCTTTCGTTGCCCTCAAACTCCATAATAGGCATCAGCTCAATTGCATTCACACCCATTCGCTTCAGGTAGCTAAGCGTATCGGCCAAATCATCGTAGCTGTGCGATTCCAGAAAGTCACGCAGCAACAATTCGTACACCACCAGTTCCTCATTCGCCGGTCGGCCATCTACCACTTCGGGAAACTGCCAGTTGTAAGCCGTTTGTCCGGTTTGCAGCACCGTCGCTATTCCCAATTCAGTTCGAGTATACTCGGGTAAATTAGGATATAACGATTCGGGAATAGAATCATCGTTAAACGGGTCAGCTACTTGGTCAGCGTAGGGGTCACCCACTTTGATGGTGCCGTCCACCCAATACTGATACACGTAGGCCTGCTGAGGAGTGAGGTCAGTAAGCGTAAGCCAAAAGTACTCACCGTCGGGAGTCAGGGTCATCTGGTAGGCTGGGTCAATCTGCCAGTTAGTGAAGTCACCTACCAAGTACACAAATTCTTTCTGCGGAGCTAACAGTATCAACGTAGCCTGAGCTGGGTCGTTCGGGTCGTAGTTGATACCCTGAGTAACTCCGGCGGGAAGTTCAGCTACGGTATTTTCCGAGCGTACTACTAATTGTAACTCCCGGTTACTTTCCACTGCTTCGCCCTCAATAGTCCCGGTTACCTTTATTCGGATAGTTTGTGACCCCAAAACTGCGTAGTCGTGCGAAATTTCGGTTGTGTTAGCTGCGGACGCTACCGACTGAAAGCCATTGCCGCTGTTAATTAGTATTTCTAGTGCCGAAGCCGTGCTTGAGGCTTCAGCACTGATGGAAATACTTCCCCCGGCTACCACAAAATTTTGATCGCTGGTAGGTTGCATGAACCGAATGTAGTTAACCGGATTAACCTCTACGAAAATATCACCATCCGTAGCAGACTTTCCGGTTTGGGTGCCGTCGGCGTTACGAAAAACAAGTCCTAGTTTGAAAACGGGGTCTCCGTCCGGCACGCTGTAGTATTCGCGAATGCTCGGTAGGGTAATTTGCCACAAATTAGGTTCGTCAGCGACTGCGGTCATCTCACCAACTCCATCGTCTTGTCCCCAATTGCCAACTACGTTCTCCCACGTAACACCATCGGGCCCGGAAAGAATTGCTCCCGAATGCAGATATACTTTTTCGGCTCCAACTAGCCCTGATACGCCCTGAGCAGCATTGTAGGTAATCGTTACCTCCTCATCGGCATTAGGGAGTTCGGGAGCAATAGCCACAATCGCTACGGTTGAGTCAGAAGCAGATGCAAAGCGATATTCACCGTTAATATCGTTGAAAGATATATCATATACCCCGGGCGGAATGGGAATATTGGGACCGTCCTGTCGACCGGTTCCGCTGGGAAACTCTTCCGCACCCCAATTGACCGTCCATTCATTATTAGCCCGGAATTTTAGTTCACCCGCACTCAACGTAAAGTCTTCTAACGCCCACCGGTGCACATCTTCTTCATTCTGTACCATCGGAGTAGATTCGTCCCAGCCTTTGGTAGTAGCAGTTCCGATAATACCCACAGTTTCGTAAGTAGCCTGGCCTATTACTAGCAGCGGTAATAAGGCTAACCCTAGCACCGAGAAAAGAATTCGTGTAGATAAGCACATGTACTTTAGGTTAGGTGGTAACTATCAAAGATAAAGAAATACGGGGAACAAAATGAAGTATTATCAATATCGGGCTGGATATGCCAATGCATATTACGATAAAGTAAATTAGGAGATTTATAAGGTAGATACGTGGTGATAAATTCAATAGTGCTCTCGATTCCCTATTCGGAATTTGTATCTTTACCTTTTAGCGCAACTTAGCCATGCAGAATACTGAATTATCGGGGTTTGGAGTAATACTGCTGTTCATCATTGGGGCGGTTTCTTTCGTGCTTATCACCTTGGTAGTAGCTCGTCTTATCCGCCCTCACCGACCTAATGAAGAGAAACTGACGACTTACGAGTCGGGAGAAGATCCGCTGGGTTCGGCCTGGGGGCAGTTTAATCCTCGGTTTTACGTGGTGGCTCTTATCTTCATTCTGTTCGATGTAGAAATTGTTTTTCTCTTTCCCTGGGCTACGGTACTAGGGCAAGCGGAGTTGATAGAACGGACAGACGGAGCCTGGGGGTGGTTTGCCCTAGCCGAAATGTCCATCTTTGTTGTAATATTAGCATTAGGACTGGCCTACGCCTGGGCGAAGGGATTTCTGGATTGGGTGAAGCCTACCACCAAGCCGCCCGAATACAAATCAGTGGTTCCTGCAGAATTATATGAGCAAATAAACCAAAAATACCGTTCCGAAAGTAAAAGCTAACGTATGAAAGGATTACTAGACCAACAGTTTGGGCAGGGTGGCATTATCGTCACCAAAGTGGATGACCTGATTAATTGGGCTCGGCTTTCTTCATTGTGGCCGATGGGCTTCGGGCTGGCCTGTTGCGCCATTGAAATGATGTCGACCTACGCTTCTAATTTTGATTTGGATCGCTTTGGGGTTTTTCCCCGCCCCTCGCCCCGACAGTCAGATGTGCTGATTGTATCGGGAACGGTTACCTTCAAAATGGGCGACCGGGTACGACGGCTGTACGAGCAAATGGCCGAGCCACGTTACGTAATTTCTATGGGTTCTTGCTCCAACTGCGGTGGTCCATACTGGGAACACGGTTACCATGTGGTGAAGGGAGTAGATAAAATTATCCCAGTAGATGTATATGTGCCAGGCTGTCCTCCTCGCCCGGAGGCATTGATCGGGGGAATAATCAAGCTTCAGGAGAAAATTCGCAACGAATCTTTGATGGCACCTACTGCATTAGAAAAATTGATGACTAAGAAGAAAATAGAACCTAACTCTGAAACAGCATGAACCCAGAGGAAATTGCTAAGCAGATTGAAGAAAAGTTTGGTGACGACAGTGTAGTAGAAATAGTAGAGAATGCTTCTCCTGCTATTATCCAGGTCAACGTGCAAAAGCTATTAGACATTTGCCAGTTTCTTCAACAAACCGAGGGCTTGTATTTTGATTACCTATCTTGCTTAACCGGACTAGATAACGGTTCGGAAACCGGAACGCCGGTCGCGGGAACGATGGAGGTAATCTACACTCTCAATTCCATTCCCTACGGACAGCAAATTTCACTGAAAGTAATCGTCAACCGTAATCAAGCTGATGAGCCGATGCCCGAAATCTCGTCAGTAACATCTGTTTGGAAATCGGCCGAGTGGCACGAGCGAGAAGTGTACGATCTGTTAGGCATCCGCTTTACCAATCATCCTGACCTGCGTCGTATTCTGCTCCCCACCGACTGGCCCGGACATCCGCTTCGCAAAGATTATCAGGAGCCAGAAACGTATCATGGGATTGGGGTGAAGAATGAACCCTAAAATCCAGATTACTCTTTCTTAGCAGCACCGTTCTGTCAAAATCTCTTCAATAGAATTGGCTAACATTTTGCTATAATTTGCGTATATCTACATATCTTAAATGTAAAATTACGCGAAATATTATGAGTTCTTCGTTTAATTCAGATGCTCTGCCCATGGACGATCTTGCCTTGGTAGCCCAAGCCCAGGGCGGGTTAGATGTTCAAGCGATTACCACTTTTCGCGAACACGCTCAGTTTAGCAAAGAGGTGATGGCGGGCCTGCTCCATATCACGCCCAAAACCATTGACAATATGAGAGCAAAGCATAAGAAAATAGGAGTTATACAAGCTGAAATTCTGCTGAGTCTCATTAGGCTTTTCTCCCGAGGAGAACAACTTTTTGGCAGTGTTGATGAGTTCAAAAATTGGCTAGGGTTTCCGCAACCAGCTCTGGAAATGCAACCACCAAATAAGTTTCTCTTTAGCATCACCGGCATCCGCCTAGTGGAAGAGTGTTTGGAACGAATAGAACAGGGATACGCTGCCTGAATACAGTATGCTAGTTTACCGAATTGTTAGCAACAAATACGCCAACAGCTTATATGCTTCTGGCCTTCCAGGCCGATGGAATAAACGAGGTGAGTTAGTTATTTATACAGCAGCCTCCGCTGAAATTGCCTTATTGGAAAACATGGCTCACCGTATGGGGCAAGGAGGGTTTATGCGGAATGAGTTTGCCTGTATGGAAGTGAAAGTACCTGATACGTTAATACAGGTAATAGAAAAGACCGACCTACCTTCGGATTGGAGCAGTGCTTCTCCTTATAGCCAGACTAATATCCTTGGTTCATCATGGTATCAGTCTCGTAAGTCTTTATTGCTGCAAGTGCCTTCCGCTCCGGCTCCTACAGGGATCAATTATTTGATTAATACCACCCATAAATTGTTTCAAGAGGTACGATTGATCAAGAGCTATCCCTATCCTATTGACCATCGCTTCGCCAAGTTGGATAAAGACCTTACTAAGTACTTGAAGAAGAAATAAGATAATGAAATCACAAAGTAAGGTAGGATGAAAAGCCTCTGTCTAGCAATACTAGTACTCATCATTGCTTGCTCTCCCAGACAAGACTCAGATGAGTCAGCAATTGATTATCTAGGACAAGAAGCCGCTGGCGACGTTCCTGAAATTTTTGGCAGTGAAATTATCTCCGTTGAGGATAGATTCGATATGGGATTTACCATGTCGCCCGATGGCAAAAGTATAGCGTTTGGAGTCGCTCACGAAATTGACTCAACCGAAACCGCTATATATCTTATGTATTTTGTAGACGGTGAGTGGACTGAACCAAGCAAAAATCTTTTTCCTGGCAACATCAATACGTTCTTCCCGATGTT
>CAKZPJ010000542.1 GCA_937138955.1 uncultured Flammeovirgaceae bacterium
TTCCCGCTTCAGAGGCTAAGGAAACGTCAATGGTACTTCGATTTCCGATTGTTTCCTCTACTGCTGAATATCCAATAAAGCTAAACACTAGCACATTGGCATCTGCGGGCACATCAACAGAATAGCTTCCGTCTAAATCGGAAACTGTTCCTGTGTTCGTATTTTTTACAATGACATTTACTCCGGGAATAAATTCACCGGTTTCTGCATCCTGTACAACCCCTGATACCGAGCGAACCTGGGCACTCAGTATTATCGGGATCGTAGTTAGCAGAAGAATGAGTACTGCTTTCATTTTCATAGTTTCTGGTATTAGGTATTACATATGAGTGTTTGGGTAATAGAATATAGCAAAGAAAACCTGAGGGCTTCCAGTTATCTTAGATGATTGGAGATAGCTTTCAAGCTGGAAATACCATATTAGGTATAAGAGCTTAAGTTTTGATTAATTCTTGATTAATGCAGTGCAATACCAGAGATTCTATTAAAATAGCTTTCAAATAATTCTTTACTTTATCAAAGTCTTAGTGAATATTTAGGATTTTATAAGAATAATAAAGTGGGATAAAAAGAGGAAATTGGCTAATCTTGAAGCGGCCGTCCAATGTCATTTAGTGTAGTGTCAATTAAGATTTCAAATATTGAACTTGCAAGGAAAAAGTGGACATTAAGTTAAGCCACATTTTTGAGATAGCTTACTTTCAGTTTTACCTCGTATTCTGCGGGGGTTGGATACCCAGGGGAGCGTGCATTCTTTTCCGGTTGTACCGCGATTTCTATGGTTTAAACACGTTCATTTTTTCTCCGCCATCGTGGTTGGTTCTGTAGTATATATACGAGTTCTGGTTTGAGGGTCTTAAAGCCGACGCGGCGCGGAAACTTTCGGCTACAGCGTTGTTCCAACAGTTACCCTTCCGGTCGGGCGCTGGGCACTCATACTTTGAATCACCAGTGGATGAGCCTGGAGTACCTTCCTAAACTCATGGCAAGCGCACTGTACTCCTCTGTCCGAATGGAAGATCAATTGGGTCACTATTTGCCTGTTTTTGATAGCCATTTTCCAGGCTAACATGATGAAAACACCTAAAGCTTAACTTTGCCCATGGCAGCAAACTATTGCTTAGGCCGCTTAGTAGTAAAGCCGAATTAAGAATTAAAAGCTTTTTCTGCCATCGATATTTGCCTTGTTGAAGCCTTCTTTAGGCTGACATTGAGAGGTATGGAACTGAAATATGTAAATCCTCAAAATTATATGCGATAGAAAAACACTAATTTGCCAAGTCACTAGTGAGCTGAGATTGGGGAACTTCCATTATTTTGCTAGTATATTAGCAATACTGCACTTGAGTTGTTAAATTCATTAGAACCGCTGCACGAGAAAATGTTATGATTACACACTTATCGGGTTTTATTGTTGCTTTATTAGTCACTACTCAGGTTGCATTTGCCACAGATAACCAGTCGGGAGTGGAGTTTCGTTCGCACGAGACTACTAAGGACTACCGAACCGGATTAATACTCACCCCTGATCGCCCTATTGAATGTACCAATTCGCTAAAAATTCAGTTTGATCTTCGCTTCTGGGATACTTCAGAAGTATTCGGCCATATATTTAGAATGATAGGGGAAGAAGGGGTCAATATTGATTTAGTTTCATCGCAAAATATGGGGCTTCCGAACAGCTTACTACTAATTATTGGAGATAGCGCCTCCGGCATTTCTTTTACCTGGGATGAGATTGAATTACGGAAAGAATGGAATTCGTGTTCGCTGATTATTGACAATACTACTAATAGTGTTAGCCTGGCGATAAACGGCATTTCGAAAAGCAGCTTTTTTCGTGCTAATCAACAGCAATATCAGATTGCTTTTGGTAAAAGCGATGTACCTGGTCTTAGAACGTTGGATGTTCCGCCAATTGCGGTTAAAGATATCAAAGTTGAAGCAGATAATCGTCTAATCAGACATTGGCCCATGGCTAAACACAGAGACGGTTATTGCTACGACAGTTTGGATAACTTTCCTATGAAAGTGATTAACGGTGAGTGGATTATTGATCGTAGCACTAGTTGGACTATCTTGGACTCAATCGCTACGGATAACAGGCCCCAGATAACGTTCGATAAATCGGGCAAGTTGTATTTGCTCTCATCTGATGAATTAGTAGAGTATAACCTAAGCAGCCGCTCGCAGATCCGCTCCTCGCTAAAAGATAGTGCTGCACTGCCTAGTTCTCAACAAAGCCTATACGTCTCCGAGTCTAACGAAATCTGTACTTTTGACCTAAAGAATCAACTGGTTAACAAGTTTAATTTAGCAACCCTTATTTGGACTCAGCGGCCTTCTGATTTTCTTCTTGAACCGGAGTATTGGCATGTTAACAAACTAATAAATGACCAGGGTGAAGCTTATTTCTTCGGGGGATATGGCTTTCATACCTACAAAAACCAGTTATTTAATTACTCAAGTAGTGGTGAATGGCAAAAGAATCAGCTGACGGCTATTGAGCCCCGTTCTTTAGGAGCAGCAGGATTAAACTCTCAAGGAGATTTGATTCTCTTTGGCGGGTTCGGAAGCAAAAGTGGCCGTCAAGAACAAAACCCAAGAGAATTTTACCAGTGTAACGTGGTTCAGCCTGAAGGCCCGCAGGTTACCCAGCTCTGGGACTTAGGTAATCCCGGTACAGACTATGTCTACTCTAATTCGCTGGTAGTAACTCCTGATGATGCCTCATTTTTTGTACTAAGTTACCATAAAGACCAATACAACGGTTTCGCCTACTTGGAGCAGTATAATTTAGAAACCGGTGAAAAGGTTGTCTATGACGATTCTTTATCCTTTAAATTTCACGGCAGCCATTCGTACGCTGACTTATTCTTAGACACGTTAAACAACCAACTTATCGCCGTACTATCAGAAGCTACTCCTAACGGGTATACCACTCGTCTGTACAGTATCAATAACCCACCACTCAGAAAATCTGAAGTTCTGCAGCCTTTGGTGGCCGAAACTAAGTTTTGGCAACTGTTGGCCATAATAGCTCTAACCCTGGGCGTAGCTTTGTTAATAGTAATTACAAGAAAGAGATGGCTAACTCGCACTATTAACCAAAAAGTTACGGTAGAACCTGAACGTAACGCTGTTTACCCGCTAAGCAGTAACGATAAGGCCGAGAATAAACGGAAGAGCGTCATTCTCCTTATGAATGGTTTTCAGGTTATAGATAAGGAAGGTAACGACATAACTAATAAGTTTGCTACTACCCTTAAGCTGCTCTTTTGCTTGATTTTATTACATTCTCTGGGAGGCAGGAACGGAGCTACCAGTCAGATTATTTGGGATGAAGTTTGGGGAGACAAACCTGAAAAAAAAGCCAAAAACAACCGAAACGTTAACATTAATAAGTTACGCGTGCTACTTAAGCAAGTAGGAAATATTGAGGTTCTGATTGAAGGAGATCGCTGGAGAATTGAGCTAGGCGACGATGTATTTTGCGACTATGCCTATTTAATGGAAGTGCTGAATAAGAAAGGCAAAAAGATTCCGGTATCTATACTATCTGTTATTGGCAAGGGAAATTTTCTACCTAAGATAGAGGCCGAATGGCTCGACCATTTTAAATCAGATTTATCTAATCGTTTAATAGATGTTTTACTCACGCTGAATCATCAAGAAAATCTTTCCAATGAACTGAAAATCCAGCTAGCCGATACAATCTTCAACTTTGATATTATCAATCAGGCTGCCTTGGTTATTAAGTGCAATGCTTTAAATGCATCGGGTAAATTTGCCCTGGCCCGAAACTGCTACGAATCTTTCATCAAGGAGTACAAACATATGTACGATGAACCGTTTGAGGTGCCTTTCGATAAAATCATCTACGGTTCTAGCATGGAGTTTATTGCCGACGGCTAGCGTGGTTCGATTCACCCCATTGCAAATATTTTAAATTCCTCAAATTGATTCAAAATCAGTGTTGAGTTCGCACCCAAGGTACAATAGAAGATCAGCTATGGTCTAACAGGGGTTCCACTATTGGTTCTAAGTTGGGTCCAATTATAGTTGTAAACCACGGGAGGGTACTTCTTAGCCAACGATTCATTAATGTCTATACCCAAGCCAGGGGCCTCATTCACGTGAATAAACCCATCTTTTATGACTGGTGTTCCAGGAAATACTTCGTGAGCAACTTCTTTGAACCTTATTATTTCCTGAACCCCAAAATTCCAAACGGCCAGATCAATGTGGCAGTTTGCGGCATGTCCTACGGGTGAAGTATCGCCCGGGCCATGCCAAGCCGTGCGCACGTTGAACCACTCGCCTAACCGCGCTACTTTCATAGCAGGGGTTATTCCCCCTATTTGAGAAATATGAATTCGGATAAAGTCAAATAACCGTTCACTCATCGGATTAAGCCATTCGTGAGGACTGTTAAATAATTCGCCCATAGCAATAGGAGTACTGGTTTGCTGTCTCAGTTGATGAAACCATCCAATATTTTCCGGCGACAGTGGATCTTCCATAAAAAATGGACGGTACTCTTCTACCCGTTTAAGCAAATCAATTGCGTCCATAGGTTGCAACCGTTCGTGCATGTCGTGCAGCAATTCTACATCGTTGCCAAACCGTTCACGGGCTTTTTTAAAGATTTCTATTGTGCCATTTTTGTATGCAATCGGATTGATGGTATTATCGCTGGCTAACCCAAAACCTGCTTCCTGATAGGCAGGATTTTTAGATAAGTGGGTAGAACCGTATCCGCCTAACTGTATGCGAATATTCTTATACCCCCAATCTTTAAATCGCTCGATATTATCTAAAACTTCTTCTACGGATTTACCGGAAGCGTGCCCGTAGGCATCTACCGCAAATCGTACCTTTCCTCCTAGCAATTCATAAACAGGCATGTTGGCCATCTTTCCTTTTATGTCCCAGAGCGCCTGGTCTAGTCCGCTTAAAGCATTATTCAATACGGGCCCATTTCTCCAGTAGGAACTCTGGTAGGCCGTTTGCCAAATATCTTCAATATTTGATACGCTCTTGCCCTGGCAAAACGGATTAATGTACTCATCAATAGCAGATACTACCGTGTGAGCCCTCTGCGTAAAGGTAGCACAACCAATACCGTAGAGCCCGTCTTGATCGGTCTCAACTTTCACAATAACTAAGTTGGTACCGTAAGGTGCGGTTAAAATAGATCGCACCTTGGTTATTTTAGGAGCTGGTGATCCATTCACCTGATGGGAGGTTGGGTCAGCAGCCGATTTACTGGCAAAAGCAGTACCGATACCCGTTGCGCTAATAGCTGTACCGAAGCCAAGTACTTTTAATAGCGCCCGACGATTAGGTTGTTGATTATTCATAACTTTGTTTGCTTATATATTAGGTCAGATAAGTAAGTATTGTATTGTCAAATTTAGTAGGCGAAGCTTAATTATTGATTAACAGACAATGAACGTACCCAAGATTCGTACTTAGCCTACCGAGTTATACTGAATAATAAATATAACCCGTTCATATCAGACATTATCACGAATAAATTCTTATAGGTCGCTACACGATTAGCCATGACACTCCTGAGGGAGTAGAACA
>CAKZPJ010000543.1 GCA_937138955.1 uncultured Flammeovirgaceae bacterium
TAGTATTCTTTCTGGGAGATAGGATCGTACTTATGATCGTGGCAGCGAGCGCACTCCAGCGTTAGTCCTAAAAATGCCTTAGCAGTGGTATTGGCGCGATCAAATACATTTTCCAGCCGATATTCTTCCGGGACAATTCCCGCTTCTGAACTAGCCGGATGGTTACGGTGAAAACCCGTGGCTAACATCTGCTCTTGCGTGGCGTTGGGTAGTAAATCCCCCGCCATTTGCCAAGTAACGAACTGGTTGTAGGGCATATTTTCGTCGAAGGCTTTAATCACCCAATCGCGCCAGGGCCACATCATACGGTAACCATCAGCGTGATAACCGTGGGAATCAGCGTAGCGGGCAATATCCAACCAGTTGGCGGCCATCCGCTCTCCGTAAGCTGGGGAAGCTAACAGACGGTCAACCACCTTTTCATAAGCATCATCGGAAGTATCCGCCAGAAAATTATCAATCTCTTCTAAGGTCGGCGGTAATCCGGTCAAGTCAAAAGTCACCCGGCGCAGCAAGGTTATTCGGTCAGCCTCTGGGGCGGGTGCGAGGCTGTCCCGTTCCAGCCGAGCTAGTACAAAGTTATCGATAGGGTTCTGCGCCCAAGATTCATTTTTTACTTGGGGAAGCTCCGGTGTTGCGGGGGGAATGAACGACCAGTGGGGTTTGTATTCGGCTCCTTCTTCAATCCAGCGAGTTAGCAAGGCTACCTCCACTTCCGACAGGCTAAGATTCGATTTCGGGGGCGGCATCACTACTTCGGGGTCATCGGACGTGATGCGATGAAACAGCTTACTCTTCGTTAAGTTGCCGGGCACGATGGCGTAGTGATCCTTTTCTTCGCCTACCGGGGCATAAGCCGCTTCAGCAATATCTAATCGTAAACCCGCTTCTTGATTATTCTTATCCGGCCCGTGGCAAGCAAAGCAGCGATCCGACAGAATAGGTTTGATGTGAAGGTTGAAATCAATTTGATCCGGTAGCTGGGCTTCAATCTCCGGTGAGAATGTAGTTTGGTCGGGAGAGCAGGCGAATACCAGCATTCCGAATAAGAAAAGAATATAAACATGAGATGAAGCTCGTTTCATAGTTTCAATACAATTATACTAAGCAAGGATGCTCTTCACTACATGTCCGTGTACATCGGTCAAACGATAACGGCGACCTTGGTGCTTGAAGGTTAGTTGCTCATGGTCTACGCCGAGCAGATGCAGCAAGGTGGCTTGAAAATCGTGAACGTGGACTCCGTTTTCGGCGATATTGTAGCTGAAGTCGTCAGTTTTTCCGTAGTTGATTCCAGGTTTGATACCGCCCCCGGCCATCCACATGCTAAAGCAGCGAGGATGGTGATCGCGACCGTAATTAGTTTTAGTTAGTTTGCCTTGAGAAAAACTAGTTCGTCCGAATTCGCCGCCCCATACCACTAGCGTATCGTCTAACAAGCCACGCTGCTTCAGATCAGTCACCAGTGCGGCGGATGCTTGATCGCTGGATTTGGCCAGCCTCTGAATATCTTTCGGCAGATTTCCGTGCTGATCCCAGCCCATATGATAGAGTTGAACAAAAGGCACGTTTCTTTCGGCTAGACGGCGCGCAAGAAGACAGTTAGCGGCATAGGTACCAGGAATACGGGCATCGGATCCGTATAGATCAAAAATATAATCGGGTTCATCCGATAAGTCGGTTACGTCTGGTACTGAGGTTTGCATGCGGTAGGCCATCTCGTACTGGCTGATCTTAGAATCAATTTCAGGGTCGCCCCACACTGCCTGCTGTTCGCGCTCCAGTCGTTCCAAGTAATCTAATTCACGACGACGGCTCGCTCGATCTATACCATCCGGGTTGGATAGATACAGCACCGGATCAGCTCCTGAGCGAAACTGTACTCCCTGATGGTGGGAGGGAAGAAATCCATTGCCCCAGGCTTGCATATTCAGATTCTGCGTATCAGGTTTGCCCCGCGAAAGCAATACAATAAACGAAGGTAAATTCTGATTGGGACTGCCTAATCCGTAACTCATCCAAGAACCAATGCACGGTCGGCCTACTTGCTGCGAACCGGTCTGTAAAAATACCACAGCGGGTTCGTGGTTGATGGCTTCGGTGTACATAGAGTTGACCACGCAAATATCTTCAGCAATATTTGCAGTGTAGGGAAGCAGGTTGCTAAAATATCCTCCGGTTTTTGGGTTTTGCGTAAACTCAAACTTAGAACCCACCATAGGGAAACTGGACTGAGCGGCTAGCATTCCGGTAATTCGCTGATTTCCTCGCACACTATCCGGGATTTCTTCTCCGTGCCGCTTCATTAGCTCCGGCTTATAATCAAATAGCTCAATTTGACTAGGTCCACCACTTTGAAAAAGGTAGATAATTCGCTTGGCTTTGGGAGCGTGATGCAGTGCTTTCAATACTCCGCCAGAACCAGGAACAGTGTTTGGCTGCCCTGAAAGTAGATTAGGAGCAATCAACGAACCAATAGCGGCTGCTCCCAATCCCTTGGTAGTCGTGCGAAGAAAATCGCGACGGGTTTGATTATATTGTGCTTTCCGTATATCGTTATTCCAATTCATATCTTACTGAAGAAATTAATTTTTGTAATATGCTTCGGTGGTATTGAGAATGGTATTAGCGACTCGAGCCAAGGCGGCTACTTCCGTAGTAGGCAACTCTCTAGAAGGTGCTCGGTGTCCTACTGCCAAATAAGCTGATGTGCGGGCTTGATCCTCATCAAAGTAGGCCAATTCCTCTTGGTACTGCCCCATGAGTAACTGGAACTCTCGTTCGGTAGGTACCCGACTGGTCAATAGCTGAAATGTTTGTTTAGTAGCCTGGCGAATATCTCCTTGCGCTTTACTCATCATACTCTCAGCTAATGCTCGGCATCCTTCGATCATTTGCTGATCGTTTAGCAGTACTAACGCTTGCAACGGGGTGCTACTACGCTGACGGCGTACTTGACACTCGCCTCGGCTGGAGGCATCAAATACCAACATACTAGGTGGCGGCATGTTACGCTTCCAGAACGTATATATACTACGTCGGTAAAGGCCATTTTCGTAATCAACTTCGTAACCGGGAAAGAACCCATGAGCCATTACCTCTTTCCAAAGCCCCGGGGGCTGATAAGGGAAAGTAGATGGTCCGCCGATAGTAGGATTGAGTAAGCCACTGGAGGCAAGAATATTGTCCCGCACCATTTCGGCCGAACGACGATAACGAGGTGAGCGAGCTAACAGCAAGTTATCCGGGTCAGTCTCTTGTAACTCAGGGCGAATTTTGGATGACTGGCGGTAGGTAGCTGAAAGTACTATTTGTCGGATAAGCCGCTTCACATTCCAGCCATTTTGTTGGAAATCGACGGCCAGCCAATCCAGTAGTTTTGGGTGAGTAGGTAAAGCTCCCTGGTTACCAAAATCTTCTACTGTTTCTACCAAACCTCGGCCAAACATTAGATACCACATTTGATTAACCGCTACCCGGGCGGTGAGTGGATGATCGGGGTGGATGAGCCATTTCCCTAACCCTAAACGGTTGCGAGGAAACTCTTCCGGCCAAGCTAGTAGCGAGGTAGGTACATCTTGCTCAACCCGTTCGCCGTGGGCATCGTAAACCCCTCGTTCCAGAATATAGGTGGGACGTTCGTTTCCCCAGTCGCCCATCACCATAATCTCCTGAACGGTATCAATGGTAGCAACTTCCTTTAAACGCAGATTTTGTAGCTTGGCTCGCTCACTCTGTAGTTGACGGTCTATAAACAAATCGTAAAAGTGGTCTAGCTGATCGTTACCTCCCTGTCGGGCTTCCTTAAAAGCTACTTTTCCCTGCTCGGTGTCGTACAAATATTTTGCTACTAAGCTACCTGCTTCTTGGTTCAGAATGTAAACTTCGTCTAGTAATCCCCCCGTAAAATCCTGATCGTAGTGGCGGCTGCCAATAATTAACCCTTTATAGTGAGCGTAAACCGAGCCTCTCTTGTCAAGGTAAGGTTTAGTAGATCGGTAGAGATAGTTACGCTTTATTTCGGGGCGAATCTCTTCTCCGTTTCGGAACAACCGCATACCTTCGGCCCGACTAGAGCCATCGTAGGTCCAGACATAGTGTACCCACTCATCTATTGGTAGAGCTTCTGAGTCACGAATGTCCAGTGATTGATACGGGTGCGCGTGGTTCAAGCGGAAGTGAGTGCGGGAACTATCCAGCATAATATCCCAGCCTCGGTAGCCCTGTATTCGGTTATTACCATTATACATCACGTGGGCTTCGGTAAAATCTTTAGGAATATTAATCCAGAAACTAATGGTAAAGGGATCAGTGCGCTCAAAGAGTGAGGGCTGTCCATCAGCTACGTATTGTCCGGAAGCATTGCTACGAATAGCTTTTCCTTTGATGCCCTCTGCGCTAGTAATATCACCGCTGTAGGTAGGCTCAGCATTTCCTCTAACCGCATCCTGATCTTTTCCATTGGCCATTTGGTCGAAAGTCAGGTGAGTAACGGTTGATTGCCGGACAGCTTGCTCTAGGGCCGTTGCACTAGTTAGTTTGGATTGCCATTGCTGCACCGCATCGGTATTCTTCTGAGCGAGTTTATTTAGCTCATCCTCCTTTTGGTCTATCTGTTCTAACAGATACTCGCGGATTTTCTTAGTTTCTTGGTTAGGCAGAGCCATGACTGGTCCCGAGTTCATCGCTAGCTCATGCGGAATTTTCTGACCATTCTCGATAGCATTAAAACCAAAAATTCCATCGCCTCGCTCTACGGTAGAGTTAAAAAAACTAAAGAATTGAAAGTATTCTTTCTGAGAGATAGGATCGTACTTATGGTCGTGGCAGCGGGCGCAACCTAGCGTGAGTCCCATAAAAGCGGCTCCCAAAGTATTGGTGCGGTCCGCCACGTATTCTACCCGAAACTCTTCAGGAATAATTCCTCCTTCTGAGTTTTGCTTGTGATTGCGATTGAACGCTGTAGCTAAGATTTGCTCTTCGGTAGCGTTGGGTAGTTGATCTCCGCCCATTTGCCACAGTACAAATTTATCGTAAGAAAGATTACGGTTGTAGGCATCAATTACCCAGTCGCGGTAGGGCCAAAAAGTGTGATGAAAATCATCTAGGTACCCTTCCGAATCAGCAAAACGAGATACATCCAGCCAATGCGCTGCCATTCGTTCGCCGTAAGCCGGTAGTGCCATTAAACTATCAACCAATAGTTCGTAGTAGTCGGAGCGCTTATCGCTCATCAGTCGCTTCAGGTCATCTAGCGAAGGCGGTAATCCGGTTAGGTCAAAGTATAGTCGCCGAATAAGTTGTTCACGCTCAGCTTCGGGAGATGGCTCAATGTTATTTTGCGTCAGCTTCTCTTCAATAAAGCGGTCAATTTCGTTAGTAGCCCAATCACTTTTGGTTTCCGGCACTTCAGGCTTCTCTGGTTTGGTAAAGGCCCAATGCGGCTTGTATTCAGCACCTTGTTCAATCCATTTAACTAAGATTGCTTTTTCGCGAGGAGTAAGTTTTAGATTAGATTCGGGCGGGGGCATCATCGTCTCGGGATCATCCGAGAAAAGCCGATTAACCATTTCACTACGGTGCGCTTTGCCGGGAACAATCGCTTGCTGGCCACTTTCCAATACGGCGTAAGCTAAGGTGTCGTCACTTAAACTCAGTCCCGCTTCCACCGCCGCTTTATCGGGCCCGTGGCAAGCAAAGCAGCGGTCGGATAGAATTGGCTTAACGTGGAAATTGTAATCTATCTCTTTGGGTAGCGCATTGTAGACTTCCGCTACTTCATTGGGCATATCTGGTTTGCAACCGAATGCATAGATTAAGAAGAATAGAGAAATGAACGGTCGAGATCGCATGAAAATGTATTCTACAGTGTTGTATAAAAGTTGAAAAAGTATCTAATTAGTTTCTTCTCTTGTAACTAGTTCGTATAACTGTTGATTCATTTAGTCATTTCAGCAATTCAAACGAGCTATCTTTTTCTTTAAATATAGCGAATCTCGCTTGAAATAACATATGAGGAGTGTTTTTACACAATGACCTATATAACTACTTTATAAGTATAACCTAACCGCCTTATTCACCAGCCATTCCATGAAGATCAATACCATTTTTTTCATTTGTCTGAGCTTGATTCTGCTGATGTTATCAATACATGTTGTTGCTCAGTCTAGTTCAGATGAAATTTCTGTTTTGAAGCAGCGGTTGGTAGATGATGCTCTGTTAGAGCGAGGATTTTTAAATCGAACGGGGCGATACCTGGAATCTAATTTTGATGAGGCAGCTGATTATCTAAATGACCTCCGGCCGAATGGCAGTTGGGGTGATATTGACTACCAAGATCGAGACAATAACTGGAATCCGCTTCAGGCACTTAACCGTACTTTAATACTTACCTACGCCTACAGTCATCCGGCTAGTGAGCTTCATCAAAATACGGAAGTGCTTTCCGGAATAGAAGATGCTTTAATCTACTGGTATGAAATAAACCCGGTTTGTAAAAACTGGTACAAAAACGAAATAGCCAAGCAGTTTTACTTCAACGTAATTGCGCTACTTCTTCAGGGTGAAATAGCGGATGACTTGCTGCAAAAAATGATTAACGATTTGACACCTACGCCCCGAATGACTGGCTCAAACCGAACGTTGCTATCTATTTCGGTACTGTATCGGGGAGTGTTGGAAGAAAACCCAGAGCGGATTGCTGATGGAGTAGCCGGAGTAATGCAGCAGGTGCAAATTACGAATGAAGAAGGAATACAAGCTGACTATAGCTTTCATCAGCACGGCCCGTTTTTGTACAACGGTGGCTACGGCAGTAATTTTCTGAGAGAAACCATTTGGTTAGCGTCTATCGTTGAAAGCACCCAATTTGCTTTTACCGACGCCCATTTGGAAATCCTAAGAGACTATTATCTAAAGGGTACCCGATGGATGATCTTTCGCAATGTGTTTGACTATAATGTGAGAGGTAGACAAGTGGGGCGTTCCGATGGTTTTATACCGAGAGCAAAATTGGTTGTCCCTCAGTTGAAAAATTTCGCTAAGGCTGACCCGAACCATGCGGAACTATACGAATTATCAAAACAGCGCATTCTGAACAAACAACCGCAAGCGATAGCCGGAAACAAACACTTCTGGCGGTCTGATTATACAGTTCATCAGCGAGACAACTATTTCACCTCGTTGAAGATGTGCTCGGAACGAACGGTCGGTATGGAGATGAATGTAAATACCGAGAACCTTTACGGCTACTATCTACCATTTGGGCTGACGTATATCTACCGAACTGGCGGAGAATATACTGATGTCTTTCCGGTTTGGGACTGGGCGTGTCTGCCGGGAGTTACCAGTCCTAATTATGCGTTTAGCAGTAGCGGTCGTTCTTCTCAAAATACTGATTTTGTGGGTGGAGTAAGCGATAGCACCTGCGGAGTCTCAACTATGCAACTGAATATAAAGAATACGCAAGCGAAGAAATCTTGGTTTTGGTTTGATGAAGAATGGGTAGCACTGGGGACGGATATTCAATCAGAAAATAAGCACCCAATCGTGACGGGGGTTAATCAGGTTCAGCTAAAGGGAGATGTGGTTGTGGATGGTGAGCCATTTTCTGTCGGAACCCAAACGGTAGAGAATCCCAATTGGGTATGGCATGATAGTATTGGCTACATATTCCCTTCTAAGGAAACATTGAAATTACGCACCGGGGAACGAGAAGGGCAACTACAGAAGATTTATCAACTAGGTGCTGACTCTGTATATCGATCTGAATTATTTGCTTTATGGTTTGAGCATGGATCAAAACCTAAGGATGCCACATACGAATACGCGGTCTTACCTAATTGTACTTCTGAGCAAGTAAAGGATTACACTAACAATGTACCTTACCGAGTTTTATCCAACACTGCGGAAATACAGTCAGTGACTCATTCTGAGTTGAAGATTACTGGAGTGGTCTTCCACCGAGCCGGAAGAATTTCGTTAAAGGATGGACTAACTATATTGGTAAACCGACCTTGCCTACTGCTAATCAACCAAACCAACAACACGATTACTGTCAGCGATCCTACCGCTCGTTTAAAACGATTGGAGATTAAATTAAATACCGCTTATAGTAGAAGAATGACTCATAAGATAAAGCTACCCCAAGCTGAACTGGCGGGGAGTAGTGTAACCTTTGATTTGGGAGGGTAGGACATCTTAAAAAAAGTCAACCATTGTATTGACTCATGGTACGCTCAATACCAATTGTGCTAAATGCTAGTATCATTTCACTGGCTCGATCCATAACTTCTGGCAACTGATCTAACTCTTCGCGTGGAAACTGGCTGAGTACGTAGTCTACCTGTTGACCTTTATGAAAGTCATCTCCAACCCCCATACGTAGGCGAGCATAATTTTGTCCGCCGGTAAGTTGTTCAATATTCTTTAAGCCATTATGTCCGGCACTAGAGCCTTTGGGTCGCATCCGCAGCGTCTCGAAGGGTAAAGCAATATCGTCAGTAAGAATCAGTAGCCGTTCTTTCGGAATTTTTAGTTCCTGAAGCCAGTAGTTCACTGCTTTCCCGCTGAGGTTCATAAAAGTGGTAGGCTTAACTAAATGTAGCGATCTTCCCTTATGCTTCAGATCAGCTACTTCAGCTAGTCGGTCTGGCTTAAAAGTCGCTTGGTGTTGTTCCGCTAACCGATCCAGCGTCAGGAACCCAATGTTATGCCGGGTAAGTTCATATTTAGGTCCGGGGTTTCCTAACCCTACAATCAGATACTTCATAGGTCAAAAAAAATCCTGCTCTAAGTCAGAACAGGATCTAATTATTAAGAGTTGGCAAAAATCTAATCTTCGGTTTCAGCTCCTTCAGTTTCCATTTCGTCCTCTTCTTCACCTTCTTCATCGTCTGACGCACCACGCAGTGCTCTCGGAATCTCAATAACGGCTACTGAAATAGCATCGTTATCTATAATCTCGTAATTACCCTTAGGTACATCGGCCACTTTAACTGATCTACCAAAATCAAGGTCGGTAACATCCAGTTCAATATAATCAGGCATATCCTTAGGAAGTGCTTTAACCCGCAAGAAGTGCCGCTTATGCATTAGCTTTCCGCCTTTAGCCACACCCTTAGCCGTGCCATTTAGCTGTACTGGAATATCCATCTTAACTAGTTTTCCTTCGTGTAACTCCAGAAAATCAGCGTGTAAGATCATCTCATTCACTGGATGAAACTGAATGTCTTGTAAAATGCACCGTCTTTCTTCACCCTCTATATTGAGCGTTACAAAATGAGCTTGGTCAGTGTAGACCAAAGGTCGGAAAAGAATCATGGGAGCATAGAAGTGAACTTGTTCATCGCCACCGTACAACACACACGGGACATTTCCCTCTTCACGTAGTCGTGTAGATTCTTTTTTGCCGAGATTTGCTCTTTGATACCCTATAATCTCTAACGTTTTCATAAGTAATTAAATTAAAATCTGGATTGAGAAATAAATAATGGACTAATTGATTCGTATTTATGAATTTTTTTGATTGCGCTGGCAAACATTTCGGCTACCGTAAGTACCCTAATTTTTGAACAATGTTGCTTTAACGGAATAGTATCAGTGACTACTAGTTCTTCCAGCATAGAATTCTCTATATTCTCGTAAGCAGAACCTGAAAGCACGGCGTGGGTAGCAATGGCGCGCACCGATTGGGCTCCATTTTCTTTAAGCACCGCTGCCGCCTTACAAAGTGTACCGGCGGTATCTACTAAATCATCTACAATAACAACATCTTTACCTTCCACGTCACCAATTACCTGCATCTCAGCCACTTCGTTAGCCCGTTTGCGATGCTTATCACAAATTACCATGTCAGTATGGAAGTACTGAGCGAAATTGCGAGTGCGTTTTACCCCACCAACATCAGGCGATGCAAAGATTAAATTCTCCTGAGAGATTTGCTTTAAATACGGGACAAAGATGATACTACCACTGAAGTGATCTACTGGAAAATCAAAAAAGCCCTGAATTTGCCCAGCGTGCAAGTCGCAAGTCATAAGTCGGTTGGGTGCTGCCGCAGAAAAAAGGTTGGCTACTAACTTTGCTCCAATAGCTACTCGAGGTTTGTCTTTACGATCCTGACGAGCATACCCAAAATAAGGCACTACTGCGGTAACGTACTTAGCACTAGCTCGCTTAGCTGCATCAATCATGAGCAGAAGCTCCATCAGATTATCGGTGGGGGCAAAGGTAGACTGCACCAGAAATACATCGCAGCCCCGTACTGATTCGTTAAAGTGAGTAGAGAGTTCTCCGTCGCTAAAGCGTTCAATGGTTACTTCTCCAAGGGTTTTGCCGTAAGTATGAGCAATTTCTGTAGCAAGTTTTTGGGTAACAGACCCAGAGAAGATTTTAACGGTAGCCATGAGTTTGTCTCTCTGATAAATAGCTATAAACACCAATCGCACGGCGAACCGTCCCGACTCGCAAGAATCGGGACGGTTCGCCGCGCGATTAAATAGTGAGTTGTCCGGCAAGGACTCGAACCCTGAATAAAGGCACCAAAAACCTCTGTGTTACCATTACACCACCGGACAAGCAAATGGGACTGCAAACTTAGAACATTATGTATACAAAGGCAAAAAATGATTTGTTCATTTTTTAAGATTTTTTCATTCCTAAGAATACTAATTTTGAATAATGCAGTAACAATGCAGGCTAATAGAATCCCCCAGCATTTGAGTAATACTTTGGTATGTAAGTTGTACTTGTTTTTAGGAAATTTCAGATATCGTTCACTTTCTCTTCGGGGAACAGCGGCGAAGGTTAAATAAATATAATTTTTTTAATATTAAATTTTACTTTTAAAATATAATTGTCGTATATTTACATAGAAATATTACATTGTAATAAATTATAACGAACTTATCGTTCCCAATATGGATTTCTTACATAAATTAAAAAGAAGTCATTACTCAAAATCACTATTAACGGCCCTGTTGTTAATTGATATCTTGATAATCATTGTCTCATTTAGATTGTCATTTGGTCAAGTATCAGTAAACACCTCTGAATATTTACCCGTATATCAGCCTTTTTTAGTTATTTCGGTTTTGCTGTGGGTTGTTACATCGCTCTTTTGTGATGTGTACCAAACTAGCAACCTGAGAAAGATATCTACAATTTTAATTAGTACCCTATTAAGTTCTCTATTAAGTAGTGGTGGAGTAGCTATCTATATATTGTTCTTACAACAACATGAGTTTCCTAGTTATTTCTTAATCTCTTTTTCTATTATTTCAGTAGTCTTACTGGTGTTAGTTAAAGTATTATTATTCGTTGGTTACAAGCGATACCGCTCACTTGACAAAAACAGAAAGAAGGTAATTATTATTGGATACACGCTAACCGGAAAGAATCTTTATAACTATTTCGTACAAGAGCAACCACTAGGATATAAATTTATGGGCTTTTTTGATGACGGCCTAAAGTTTGTCAATAATGAAAATGATTACCGGGGTAATTTGAGTCGAGTAAAACAATTCTGTTTATCTGAAAATATTGATGAAATATATTATGCACTGCCCAACAAGGTTTCCTATGTTAAAGATATTGCCAAATTTGCTGATGATAATTATATTTACTTTGGTATAGTGCAAGATGCGGGCGGACTCGATCAAATGAGTATTGATACCCAACTCTATGACAATGGGCGTATTCCAATACTGTCGCCTCGTCGCGATCCACTCAAGATATTTTACAATAGACAGATTAAGAGAGCTTTTGATATTGCGTTTTCTTCTGCCGTAATTTTATTCCTTTTTCCTTTTATCTTACCGCCTATTGCCATTCTTATTAAATTAGACTCCCATGGGCCAACATTTTTCAAGCAGCTACGCAGCGGAAGAAACGGTAAGCCTTTTTGGTGCTATAAGTTTCGTACTATGAAAGTAAACAACGAAGCTAACTCCAGACAAGCTGAGAAGAATGACTCTCGAATTACTAAAGTAGGTCAGTTTCTAAGAAAAACTAGTTTAGATGAGCTTCCCCAATTTTTTAATGTATTCTTAGGTGATATGTCAGTAGTAGGTCCCCGACCTCACATGCTAAAGCATACCGAAGAGTACTCTGAAATTATTGAGAACTTTAAAGTACGGCACTTCATCAATTCTGGAATTACCGGATACGCTCAGGTGAATGGTTTCAGAGGCGAAACCAAAGACGATGAACTGATGAAGAAAAGAGTAGAATATGATACATGGTACTTAGAGAACTGGAGCCTTTCTTTAGATATTAAAATTATATTCCAAACAGTTTGGAATGCAGTACGAGGTGAAGAAAATGCCTATTAATACTACACAATTAAACTTATATAACTATATTTGTAATTGTTTGCACTTTAAAAATAATTGATATGAAAATTAGTGTATTTGGATTAGGTTATGTGGGTGCTGTTTCTTGTGCCTGTTTTGCTAAAAGCGGACATCATGTCATAGGGGTTGATGTCAACCAAAAGAAAGTTGACTTAATTAATGGAGGGAACTCGCCAATCGTAGAGAAAGATTTGGACGAATACATCGAAGAAGGTGTTAAAAAGGGTACGATTAAGGCAACTACTGATATTCACAGTGCGGTTCAAAACTCAGATATATCTATTGTTTGTGTAGGTACACCTAGTCAGATTAACGGAAATATAGATTTGTCTTATATATATCGGGTTTGCGAAGATATTGCCGAATCGATAAAGACGAAAGATGCCTATCATACTGTTGTTATACGTAGTACGGTAGTACCAGGCACTATTCAAGAATGTGCTCAAATAATAGAAGGTGTTTCAGGAAAGAAGCACATAGAAGACTTTGGAGTAGCTTCTAATCCTGAGTTTTTACGAGAAAGTACTGCCATTTATGATTTCTGGAATCCTCCTTACACGATAATAGGTACCAATAGTCCTAAGAGTGAAGATCAGCTTGAAGAGTTATACCAACCTATTGATGCTCCTATCTTCAAATTGAAGCCAGAAGAGTCAGAAATGATTAAGTATACGAATAATAACTTCCATGCGCTGAAGATTACCTTTGCTAATGAAATAGGGAATATCTGTAAAGAGTTGGGAGTGGATGGACACAAAGTGATGGAAGTAGTTTCCCGAGATACAAAGCTGAATTTATCTCCTTATTATATGAAGCCAGGATTTGCTTTTGGCGGATCGTGTTTGCCAAAAGATGTAAGAGGGCTAAATTACCGAGCACAATTGTTAGATGTATCTACCCCGCTACTAAACAGTTTGCTACCGAGTAACGCCTATCAAGTTCAGCGAGGATTACAAATGGTGTATGATACAGGTAAAAAGAAAGTCGCTTTCCTCGGGTTTGCTTTTAAAGCTGGTACAGATGATTTACGAGAAAGCCCAATGGTAGATATGATAGAGACTCTACTTGGGAAAGGATATAGCTTAAGTCTGTACGACAATAATATATCTCTATCTAAACTAATGGGTAAAAATAAAGATTATTTAACAGGACATATTCCGCATATTACTCGTCTGCTAAAAGATGATATTCGAGAGGTTATTAGCGGTGCAGAGGTAATCATTATCGGAAATAAAGCTCCTGAGTTTAGAGAGGTTTTATCGGAAATCCGCCCTGATCAGACAATCATTGATTTAGTTCGGATAGATAAAGAGAAAGTAACCAACGAAAATTATGTCGGAATTTGCTGGTAAGCATGTTTTAATAGTTATTGAAAATCTACCTGCCCCCTTCGACAGAAGGGTATGGCAGGAAGCCACCACATTGAAAGAAGAAGGGGCAGATGTGTCAATCATCTGCCCTAAAATGAAGGGATACACTGAGTCTTTTGAGCGAATAGATGGTATTGACATTTATCGCCATCCGTTACCAGCTGAGGGTCACGGAGCTTTAGGGTATCTTTTAGAATACTCTTCTGCACTTTTTTGGGAGCTGATACTGTGTGTCAAGATTTTCTTTAAAAAGCGGTTTCATGTCATTCATGGGTGTAACCCTCCTGATTTGATATTTTTAGTAGCTCTCCCATTTAAGCTTTTTGGGGTTAAATACGTCTTCGATCATCATGATATTAACCCAGAGCTTTATATTGCAAAATTTAATAAGCAGGGATTATTCTATCGTAGTATGCTCCTGTTTGAGAGGCTTACTTTCAAGGCAGCAGATTATAGTATTGCCACTAATGAGTCTTATCGTGAGATTGCTGTCAGACGAGGAGGTATGAACCCAGATAAGGTCACGGTAGTACGTAGTGGCCCTAGTTTAAAGCGATTAAAACTCACCAAGGGTAATGCTGATTATAAGAAAGGAAGAAAATTTCTTATTGGCTATGTAGGGGTTATTGGCGTTCAAGAAGGGCTCGATCTATTGATGGAATCGGTACAATATATTGTAAAAAAGCGACAGGATGTACAGGTAGCTATTGTGGGGGGTGGTACGGCACTGGAAGAGATACAGCTATTGGCTGCAGAAATGGGATTAGCAGAATACGTAGATTTTTATGGTAGGGTGAGCGATGAAAAGTTAGTCGATGTTCTTAATACCTGTGATGTATGCGTAAATCCGGATAAGCCTACCGAGATGAATAACTTATCTACCATGAATAAAATCATGGAGTATATGGCATTGAAAAAACCGATTGTGCAGTATGATCTAAAAGAAGGGCGTGCTTCAGCATTGGAAGCTTCGCTTTATGCTAAGAATCATGACACAATAGATTTTGCTAAGAAAATCATGTGGCTGCTGGATAATCCGAGTGAAAGAGAACAAATGGCTGAATACGGATACAACCGGGTACTTAATGAGCTTTCCTGGGATTATGAGCGAGAAAATCTAATTGGCTTTTACCGTACAGCGTTTAATGTTTCACATACACCTTCCGTCCAACTGGTATAGATGTATGGTTCTACCTTATTGTTTATAGGCATCGGCTAACAACCGATGCTTTTTTTATGTTTACTGAATTATTGATGAATCTTAAATCAACCAGAAATGGCAAGAAAATTGAAATAAGAACATTAGTAAATAGTTAGCATTCGTCTACTTATCATTTTTATGACCTTGCGCAGCTAACATGGTAATACCTAATTAACCACATGATGAAACATACGATATTTTCCGGTGTACTTGCCATATTCTTTTTAGTATCTTGTTCTACTGTTCCGCTTACCGGACGTAGACAACTTAGTTTAATTCCCGATTCGCAAATTAATTCGCTTAGTTTTCAAAACTATCAGCAGGTGTTAAGCGAAAGCAAGGTGGTTACTGGTACTAAAGATGCCCGTTTAGTGAAGAGTGTAGGAGAGAAAATTGCTTATGCAGTAGAAAAATACATGGCTGAGAAGGGCCTTTCTAATGAAATCAAAGACTTTCGGTGGGAGTTTAGTCTCATACAAGAAGATGTAGTAAATGCATGGTGTATGCCCGGTGGTAAAGTTGCTTTCTACACAGGTATTATGCCCGTTTGCCAAAACGAAGAGGGGGTAGCTGTCGTAATGTCGCACGAAATTGCCCACGCTATTGCCGAACACGGTAGTGAGCGTATGTCACAACAACTAGCTGCTCAGATGGGTGGAACAGCACTATCAGTCGCCTTGCAAAGTAAACCAGCCGCTACTCGTCAATTGGCAAACACTGCTTTTGGATTAGGGGCGCAGTACGGTGTTTTGCTACCTTTTGGGCGTACTCAAGAGTCTGAAGCCGATGAGTTGGGATTATACTTTATGGCAATGGCTGGATATAATCCCGAAGCAGCAGTACCTTTCTGGCAGCGAATGGCTCAGCAGGGCGGTGGACAACGCCCGCCGGGGTTTTTATCGACGCACCCTGCCCCGGAAACCCGTATTCGCGACATTAGGCGAATAACTCCTAAAACAAAGAAATATCAGGGAAAATACGTTAGGTAGTCTTTATTGTACAGCTAACAGTCGATGGTCTACAGCAATTATATTGCTTATATTTCTGTAGACTATTGACTGTCAGCTGTAGACAAATCACCTCTAATATACTTTTTATAGTCCTCACAGGTCATACGACCGCTTTCATCACTGTAAGGGCAAGAGCGGTAGATGGCGTTACCTAGCGTGCCTTGTTCAATGAGAACGCCACTTCCTTTACAAACCGGACAAAGTACAAAGGGAGTAGCATTGCAGTCAATACGTTCGGGTTTGGCTTTGTTATCCCTCTTAGGTTGTCGAGTTGGTCCAACTTTTTCAGTTAAATAGTCAGTTTCCGAAAGAGCTAGATACTCTTTTGCCTGATCGAAGAATTGCCCAGTAGTACCTTTAATTTCGATGTATTTGTTAAGCCAGTCAATACTTTGTTTATATTTCTCGAGGTGATACGAATTTTTACCAAAATAAAAGCATAATTCAGCCGGAACTACATTAATATCAGTCAGAACCTGTTGAAAGTAAGTATCTGCTCTAGCGTAATTGCCCTGATTCATGAAAGCCACCCCTTCATCTATCTTCATCATCAAGTCGCGCTGTTGCGCGTTGATATAATCTTGACTAAAACCCTGAATAGCAATACCAAGTAAGATAATCAGGGCTCCTAATTTTTGAATCATATTGACCAAAATTTCTGATGAGTACTACAAAAGTACTATAATTACGCGGAAATCGAGAGAATGGTGCAATGGCTTAGTAAAAAGCCGATAGGAAGCGTAATTTTGCTTCTATGAATCAATTAGAAGAAGGAACCGAACTATCACTTCAGTTTGAAAAGCGAGGTGGACTACTTCCGGTAGCGGTACAGGAACATTCCAGTGGAGAAGTACTCATGATCGGGTACGCTAATCAGGAAGCACTTCGGTGTTCTATTGAAACACGCTACGCTACCTTTTGGAGCACTTCGCGGCAAGAACTTTGGACTAAAGGACAAACTTCGGGTGACCGGTTACGTATTAACGATATTTGGGTCGATTGTGATCAGGATGCACTTTTGTACCAGGTAACTCTAGAAGGAAAGGGTGTTTGCCATACAAAGAATACTAATGGTCAAACGCGTAAAGCCTGTTTCTACCGCAAAATAGATTTTAGTCGTCAATCACTAATTTTTGATTCTTCTGCCATCACCGAATAAAGGAGGCCTTTAAAAGAATGCTTCTGATATTATTCTACTAACTTTAGCACTGAACACCTAACTGTTATGGATCCAGCACTGTATACAAAATATCCATTATCTGTAGTTAACAGCTTAACTCGCCAGAAAGAGCTTTTTGAACCAATCAATCCTCCACTGGTAGGAATGTACCTCTGTGGCCCCACCGTATACGGCGACCCGCATTTAGGGCATGCTCGCTCAGCTGTAAACTTCGATGTAATCTTTCGGTACTTAGCTTTTCTAGGATACAAAGTGCGCTACGTTCGTAATGTAACTGATGTAGGTCATTTAGAAGATGAAGTAGCGGGTGCAGGAGAAGATAAAGTTTCTAAAAAAGCCCGCTTAGAGAAAGTAGAACCGATGGAAATCGTCCAACTCTACACTTATCGATACCGTGATGCTTTGCGCCAGCTTAATGTACTACCCCCCAGCATTGAACCCAGTGCTACCGGACATATTATTGAGCAGATAGAAATTATTCAGTCCATACTAAAGCATGGATACGCCTACGAAGTGAATGATTCTATCTACTTCGATTTGGGAAAATATGCTCAAGAGCAAGAGTATGGACAAATATCAGGTAAGGTGCTGGAAGATTTACAATCGGGAAGTCGGCAAACTGAAGGCTTAGATGAAAAACGCAACCCTCACGATTTTGCTTTGTGGAAAAAAGCGAGCCCCGAACATATTATGCGCTGGAATTCACCCTGGGGCGAAGGGTTCCCCGGCTGGCATTTGGAATGTACTGCCATGAGTACTAAATACCTAGGCGAAACTTTTGATATTCATGGGGGCGGACTGGACTTACAATTCCCTCACCATGAGGCTGAAGTGGCTCAGAGCTACGGTGCCTTTCATAACCACCCAGCTAATTATTGGATTCATCATAATTTAATTACTATTGATGGGCAGAAAATGAGTAAGTCAAAGGGTAATTTTATTACGCTGGAGCAACTATTTACGGGTGATCACTCGCTATTGGTGCAGGCGTACTCGCCAGCCACAATTCGCTTCTTCATTTTGCAAGCGCACTACCGAAGTCCGGTAGATTTTTCTAACGAAGCCTTACAAGCGGCTGAAAAGGGGCTTACCCGATTACTAAGTGCCCAGGAAACGCTAGGCAAACTTGATCATCAGCCCGGAACTTTGGACGAAAAACTGGATAAGGAAATTAATCAGTTATGTGAGAGATGCTACCGAGAGATGAGTGATGATTTTAATACGGCTAAACTCATTGCAGTACTATTTGATTTAGGTTCTAAGATCAACGGGTTTTACCACCAGCAGCTTAATCTGACTGTAATTTCAGTGGAAACTTTTCAGCATCTAAAGCAGACTTTCCAGGACTTTATCTCGGGAGTGCTTGGTCTACAAGCCGAAGCGGGGGATGACACTCAGCAGAAAGAAGGGTTGATTGAATTGTTGATTAGTATTCGTAATCAAGCTAGAGCTAATAAAGATTTTGCTACTTCAGATCAGATTCGCGACCAGCTAAAGGAGCTGGGTGTTCAGCTAAAAGATGAAAAGTCCGGAAGCACCACGTATTCGTTAACAAACTAATCTGACTTTTGTACGTTATACTGCACACCTTGCGTTATTCTAATACTACGCACTTATCGTTTACCTTACATAGCTAATATAGGGACTTCGTTTTCACGGTAAAGTAGTAGAAGATGTGCTAGGTTTTGAAAAAAAACGTATGATACTGTCAGGAAAAGAAATTGAGCGGTTACAAGGCAGCGAAATCAGTATTGCCCCATTTTCACGGGAGCAGCTTAATCCGAATAGCTATAATCTGAAATTGCACAATGAGCTTCTGGTCTATCAAAACCGAGTGCTGGATATGAAAGAGGATAATCCGGTTGAGAAAGTTACTATTCCAACTGACGGCTTAATCCTAGAACCAGGACGACTTTATTTAGGTCGAACGGTGGAACGAATTAAGGCGAACTTTCACGTTCCACTTTTAGAGGGGCGTTCTTCTATTGGTAGATTGGGAATATTGGTGCATTTCACTGCGGGTCTAGGAAATATCGGCTCGGATGGATGCTGGACATTGGAAATTGCGTGTGTGCAGCCGGTTCGGGTGTATCCTGATGTAGAAATTTGCCAAATTTACTTTCAGGAACTCCAAGGCGACCACATAAAGTACCAGAGTAAAAAGTATCATCACTCGGATATTCAACCTAGTTTGCTTTTTCAGGAGTTACGCTAATTGATACATGCTCACCTACCTAGCCAAAGTACTTATTCGCTTCTATCAGTACGCTATTTCCCCATTGCTGGGAAATAATTGTCGCCACGCGCCGAGCTGTTCTCAGTACACATTAGAAGCTATTCAGGAGTGGGGTTTTTTGAAAGGAAGCTGGTTAGGAATTAAACGAATTGCCCGTTGCCACCCCTGGGGAACCCACGGTTACGATCCTGTTCCAAAGCGAGATCAACTTGGTCAAAAATAGCCGTGCAAACGGAGCTTATAATCCAAAACTTTTGCCTATGTACCGCGTGTTAGTACTGTAACATTGACTATTCCATGAATTCTTCTGATGAATTGTATATGCGCCGGGTGCTGGAATTAGCTGAGTTGGGTCGAGGAAAAGTAGCACCTAACCCAATGGTGGGTTGTATAATTGTTAAAGAAGAACGAATTATTGGGGAAGGCTGGCATCAAAAATATGGCGAAGCTCATGCCGAGCGCAATGCAGTAGAGCAGGTGCAAAATCAGGAAGATATTGTTGGAAGCACCGTATACGTTAATCTAGAGCCTTGCTCTCACTACGGAAAAACGCCCCCCTGTTCCAATCTACTTATTCATCATCAAGTAAAAAGAGTGGTAGTATCTAATATTGATCCTAATCCGCTGGTAGATGGTGGTGGTATTCGAAAAATGCGGGAGGCTGGTATTCAAGTAGATGTCGGTATCTTACAAGAAGAGGGCGAACGACTCAATCGCTCATTTTTTCAGCAAATTGCTACCGAGATTCAGTCTGGTTCAGTACCACATTGATTAGAAGTAGTAGAATTTAGCGGTAATTGCTAATTTTGCGAGAGTTTCTATTATCCAGCTATGCAGTTACACAATCGCGTTGATCGAAAGATACTAAAGCAGCAAATTCAGGAAAGCACTGAGAAGCGTATTACGCTGTCCTTTTACCAGTATGCCCATATCGGTAATCCTACCCTTTTTCGCGATCATTTATACCTACAGTGGTCTGAGTTAGGTGCACTAGGTCGTGTATATGTAGCCAATGAAGGTATCAATGCTCAGATTAACGTGCCTAAAGATTATTTCGAGCAATTTCAGGAACAGCTTGCTACCATTACTTTCTTGGAAAATGTACGCTTGAACATTGCTATAGACGACGACCACAAATCTTTTTACAAGCTTAAAATTCAGGTTAAGAATAAGATTGTAGCTGATGGACTGAACGATGCCTCATTTGATGTGACCAATAAAGGAATTCATCTGAAAGCCGATGATTTTAACGCATTAACGGATGACCCTGACACGGTAGTGGTAGATATGCGTAATCACTACGAAAGCGAAGTAGGTCATTTCGGAAATGCTATTCTGCCTGATGTAGATTCTTTTCGAGAATCGCTACCCAAAGTGGAAAATATGTTAAAGGAGCACCGTGAAAAGAACATCGTTATGTACTGCACGGGTGGAATCCGGTGCGAGAAGGCAAGTGCTTACTTCAAGCACAAGGGCTTTGATCACGTGTACCAGTTAGAAGGCGGGATTATTAATTATGCCCGGCAAGTACAAGAAAAGGGGCTCCCCAATAAGTTCAAAGGTAAAAACTTTGTGTTCGATGAGCGGCTAGGTGAGCGAATTTCGGATGAAGTTATCAGTCACTGCCATCAATGTGGCGCACCCTGCGACACTCATACTAATTGCCAGAATGAAGCTTGCCATCTACTATTTATTCAGTGTGAACGTTGTGCGGAAAGGTATAACGGCTGTTGCACTCCCGATTGCCAAGAGTTTATTCAACTTCCGGAAGAAGAGCAGAAAGCATTGCGTAAATTGAAGCAGCAAAAGCGAAATATCTTTCGTAAAGGACGTTCTGAGCACTTGAAGCACCGGCTACAGCAGTAGAACTAACGATCCAATAGCTTCTTCTTTTTCTCTTTCAATCTAAGATGCTTTAGAGCTAGCATTAGCGCTTTTTTATGCATTCAACTGCATTC